>JAGBUH010000223.1 GCA_017630915.1 Clostridia bacterium | reverse complement strand
TTTTAATACCCGCTTTTTTCAAGGATGATTTTGTCCAAAATCTCCGCCGCATCGCCTACAAAACGGCAGCAAGGACGGGTTTTATAGTATTCGGGAGTGCGTTCTGCGGGGTTTTCACCCGATGCGTTCGCGATTCCGTCCATAAGTTCACCGCAGTTATATGTGCCGTGAAGTGCTTTAAACTCCTCGGCGATTCGACGAACGAGTGCATACTGTTCGCTTTTTGCTATATTGTCGTTGGGGTCGTCGCTGCCAAAAAGCAAACCCGCAACCGCAAAAGCGCCGCTGCACGCACCGCAAACCTCGCGAAGTTTTCCCATTCCCCCACCGAACGACGACATCAATTTCAACCCCGTAACCTCGTCGATACCGGTCACGTCTTTAAATGCGCAAAAAACCGCTTGCGCGCAGTTATATCCCGAAAGAAAAAGTTCCTCGGCAATCTTTCTATGTTCCATAAAATTACACTTCCTTTATAATTTACAATATTCTAACCCCAAAACGCATTTTAGTCAAGCATAATACAACAGTTTTTCGGAAAAATAGGTCAAAGAGGTGTTTTGATGACGATAACCGTAATACGCGCTTTGATTTTTTATATATTGCTCACGTTAATGATGAAATTGATGGGAAAACGACAAATCGGTGAAATGCAGCTTTCCGAACTCGTAACGACGGTTCTGCTCTCGGAACTCGCCGTTTTGCCCGTTACCGACAGCGACATTCCGCTTTTCCACGGAGTTTTGCCGTTGATTCTGCTTTCCTCGATTGAAGTGCTTGTATCGTTTTTAAGCCGAAAGAGCCAAAAGTTCCGTGTGTTATTAAACGGCAACCCCATCGTGTTGTTTGAGCAAGATAAATTCATCGAACAAAACCTCACGAAAGCGCGTTTTTCGACCGAGGACGTCGAGGCGCAGGTGCGTATAAACGGATTCGAAACCATGAAAGAGGTCAAGACGGTAATCCTTGAACGCACGGGTAAAATGAGCGTTATACCCAAGGGCGACACACAACCAAACCAATCGGGAGAATGATTATGGGCAACGTTATTTTTGCGAGTATACTATTGTCTGTCGTTATAATATTCACGGCGGTAAATTCGGTGATAATTTGTAATATATGCGACGAGATTATAGAACTGATTGACAACGGCGACGCAGAGTCCGCAATAGCGCTTTGGAACGCAAAGAAAGATTATATCCAAATTTTCGTGCGCGATGCAGAGATTGACGTGGTTAGTGCCGAAAGCGAGGCGTTGGGTGAATCAATATCGCTCGAAGACGGAGAGGCGGAAATGGGAAAATTAAGACTTCGCGACGCAGTGATTGAAATAAAAAACAGCGAAAGTATAACATTAAAGAATGTTTTATGATATTGTACCACATAACGGTTCAATTCTTTTATGCTATATTGTTGACAGAACGGAATAAAAAAGTTATTATATATATGAAGGCAGTATTTACGCGTTTTTTCTCGGTTGAATCCATTAAGTTTTTTCACTTCCCGACGCGCAAAACTCTGCCGAATCTTATTATCATAATATGTATTATACTGTCGAAAAGACCTTAATTTCGGAGGTAAAAAATGAAAAGAATCAAGTTGTCGCCCTCTGCCTTGGCGTGTGATTTTGCAAATGCAGGAAAACAGATAGAAGAAGCAAGAGCAGGCGGTGCGGAGTATCTGCACTTAGACGTCATGGACGGAATTTTCGTGCCCAATATCTCGTTTGGTCAGCCGGTCGTTAAATCGCTTTCAAAATCAACCGATATGGTGTCTGACGTGCATTTGATGATTACCGAACCGATTAGGTACATAGACGATTTTGTCAAATCAGGCGCGGACATAATCACGATTCACGTCGAGGCGACCGACAAGGTCGAAGAAACGCTTTTGAAGATCAAGTCAAGCGGCAAAAAGGCAGGACTTTCGATAAAGCCGAATACTCCCGTTTCGGCGATTATCCCCTACCTTCACCTTTGCGACCTCGTGCTCGTCATGACGGTCGAACCCGGCTTCGGCG
>JAGBUH010000222.1 GCA_017630915.1 Clostridia bacterium | reverse complement strand
CGGTTACGGCAACCGAACCGCTAACCGTTCCGACAAACAGCTTTAACGCAAAAAGCAAAACGTTCAGCGCGATACCGCACGCACCGCAAAGAACACCGTATTTTCTTCGTACCTCGGGAGATTTTGTGTTATTGCTGTCGGATATAAAAAGTTTCGCAAGAAGTTTTATCATATTGTTCTCCTCATAAACAGGAAGTGACATCTATATTTTATACGGTAGATATGATTTGTCAATACTTGGAAAATCAAAAAAATGCATAAAAGCAGGTAGGCGTTTGCAAATCACTCTCGAAATTTATGCGGTATTTTGTAAAATTTTGTATTTTTTTGGTTTTTGCGCCTACTAATATGGTTATAAAGCACAAATAAATATTGACATAAGGGGCGATAAATGTTATTATTACTGTGTATGATTGTATGGCATTGGAGGTGTCACCACTGGGCAGAGTAATTTTTGTTACCGGATTTAAAGGCGGGGTAGGTAAAACTACCGTTTCCGCGAATATTGCGGCAACGCTTCATGCTCTCGGCAATAAGGTTTTGCTTATTGACGGCGATTTCGGTATGCGCTGTATGGATATGGTTTTGGGGTTGGAAAGCGAAACGCTTTTTGATTGTAGCGATATTCTTATGGGACGTTGTTCTCCTGCGGCGGCGATGTGTGAAGTTTACGGAAGAACGGGTTTTTCTTTTATTCCTGCGCCGATGAACCTTGAAGACAAGATACCTCAGGGTGCTTTCGCCGAATTTGTTTCTCAGGTTCGTGATGATTTTGATTATATTATTATTGATTCCTGCGCCGAAATGACCGATTATTATCTTGCGTTCGTTTCTGCCGCTGACGAAGCAATAATTGTTACGTTACACCAATCGACGTCGGTACGTGCGGCGGAAAAAACCGCTATACGTCTTTCTTCGATGGGTGTTAAGAAACTTTCGCTCGTTGTAAACGGATATCGCTCGGCTTATGCTCAAAACGGACGGTTGCCCGGCATTGCCGATATAATCAACCGTTCGACCGTGCGTTTGTTGGGTGTTGTGCCGTACAGCGAAAAGTTACAAGCATCGCAAGAAGCGGCGGAACTTGCATTCATGGGTAAATTACGTAAGAAGGCAAGTCTTTGGGAAGCGGCGTTTTATAATATCGCTTCGAGAATCACGGGAGAACGTATTCCGCTGTTTTACGGTGTGGAATCACCAAAACGCCGTGCCTCTTATAAAGGTATAAAACCGGCACCTAAGACAGAAGTAATCAGGGAGGAAACGGATATATGAATATCGCCATTATAGCAAACGATAAGAAAAAGGAACTTATCACCGAATTTTGTATAGCATATTGCGGAATTCTTTCAAGACACAATATCTGCTCTACGGCTATCACGGGAAAATACATTTCCGAAGCGACGGGACTTAATATCGAAAAATTGCTTTCGGGTTCTCACGGCGGTATGGAACAGATTGCCTCCAAGATAGTATATGACGAAGTGGATTTGCTTATTTTGCTTCGCGACACCAATAACGACGCCGAATATGCCGATACCGAGCATAGCCTCGTTAAATTGTGTGATAAATATACCGTTCCTATTGCGACAAACATCGCAACTGCGGAAGCATTGGTGCTTGCGCTTGATAGAGGCGACCTCGATTGGCGTGCAAATTTAAGGAATAATAAGGACAATATCTGATAAGTCGGAGATTTTTAGTTATGAACAGAATACAAAAGCCGAAGGGAACGTTGGATATTCTTCCTGCGGATATCGGTCTTTGGCAATACATAGAAAATACCGTGCGAGATATCGCGAAAACACACGGTTTTTCGGAAATCAGAATGCCCACATTTGAAGCAACTGAACTGTTTTGCAGAGGTGTGGGCGATACGACCGACGTTGTCGGCAAAGAAATGTATACTTTTATAGATAAAGACGGGAGCAGTCTTTCCCTCAGACCCGAGGGAACGGCAGGTGTTGCCCGTTCTGTTATCGAAAACGGGCTTTATGCAGGCGCAATGCCGTTGAAGTTGTTTTATCTTTCCAACTTTTTCAGACGCGAAAAGCCCCAAGCGGGCAGAAGCCGTGAATTTTGGCAGTTTGGTACAGAACTCTACGGCAGTTCGCTTCCCGAAGCAGATGCGCAGGTAATTTTACTTGCTCACGGTCTGTTTAAGAAGTTGGGTTTGACGAAGGTTACGCTTCGTATCAACTCTATCGGATGTCCCGAATGCCGTCCGTCTTACCGCAAGGCGTTGCTTGACTATTTTTCGCAATATGAAAGTCAACTTTGCGATACCTGCCGCGAAAGATTGCAAAAAAATCCCCTTCGCGTGCTTGACTGCAAGAGTCCGATTTGTTCGGGTATCGCGAAAGACGCGCCCAAGACGCTTGAACATCTTTGCGACGGCTGTGAAAGCCACTTTGAAAAGTTGAAATCGCTTCTTGACGAATGCGGAATCGAATACGTTGTCGATCCGTCTATCGTTCGCGGTCTTGATTATTATACAGGTACCGTTTTTGAATTTACGGTTGATTCTATCGGCGCGCAAAGTACGGTTTGCGGCGGCGGCAGATACGACGGCTTGCTTCAATCTATCGGCGGCCCCGAAATGCCCGCGGTTGGTTTCGGTATGGGTATCACGAGATTGATTCAGGCGATGAAAGACGAAAATCTTGTTCCCGAAATTGATTCGGGATGTGATATCTATATTGCGCCTCTCGGTGAAAATGCCTCCAAAAAGGCGTTTGTATTGGCGCAAAAACTCCGCGAAAGCGGTGTTTCCGCCGAAACCGATATCTGCTCGCGTTCGTTGAAGGCGCAAATGAAGTATGCCGATAAGGCAGGCGCTAAATTTGTCCTCGTAATCGGTGATAACGAAATCGATGAAGGTGTTTCGGAACTTAGAAATATGAAATCGGGCGAGAGGGTAAAGGTTGAATTAAGCATCGAAGATATAATTAACAAGGTTAAGGCGTAGTGTTTGCCAACGGCAAACAAATCGCGAAACAAAAAACACGTTACATATATCCCAAATGACATAAAAATTTATTGATGTTTTGTAGGGAATGGGTTTATCCCATTCCGCAGGACAAACAAGTGAAAAATAACGTGATACGAATGTGTTACAGGCGGACAGTCGAGGACGCCTGTCCCTACAACACGTTAATTTGAAATTGTTTTTATATCCCCGAAAAAACGTCAGTTTTTGAGGGAATTTGAGTTTTTTGGGGATTGTCAAGGGGATTTTTACAAAAAGCCCCTTGACGACAAAAAATAACAAAACATGTATATTGCTGTTCACAAAGTGAACACAACAGAGGTATTGAAATGGCAGAATTATTAGGAAATGAACGCCGCACACATTATTGCGGCGAATTAAGAGAATCGAATATCGGCGAAACCGTCTGTGTAATGGGTTGGGTTAAAAAGGCGCGCGATTTGGGCAGCCTTGTGTTCGTTGACCTGCGCGACAGAACGGGTATCGTGCAACTTGCGTTTGACGAAAACAGCGAAAAGGCAGTTTTCGACAAGGCGCTTGAATTAAAGACAGAATTTGTCGTTTCGGCAAAGGGTGTCGTTCGCGAACGTTCGAGCAAAAACCCCGAAATCCCGACAGGTAACATCGAAATTTTCGCGTCAACGGTACGTATTCTCGGCGAAAGCGAAACTCCGCCTTTCGATATCACCGACGATTGCAAAACCAACGAAGAATTGCGTCTTACGCACAGATATCTCGACTTGCGCCGTCCGATTCTTCAAAATAATATAATGTTCCGCGCAAAAGTTACGAAATCTATCCGTGACTATCTTTGCGACGAGGGTTTTATCGAAATCGAAACCCCCATTCTTATTAAATCCACCCCCGAAGGTGCGCGTGACTATCTCGTTCCGTCGCGTGTTCACAAGGGTTCTTTCTATGCGCGTCCGCAATCTCCCCAACTTTATAAGCAACTTTCGATGGTTGCAGGGTTTGATAAGTATTTCCAAATCGCGCGTTGCTTCCGTGATGAAGACTTGCGCGCCGACCGTCAGCCCGAATTCACTCAAATCGATATGGAAATGTCCTTTGTTGACACCGATGACGTACTCGCTGTCGGCGAAGGTCTTGTAAAACACGTATTTAAGGATTGCTTGGGTGTGGATATTCCCACTCCGCTTCCCAGATACACCTACCGCGAATGTATGGAACGTTTCGGTTCGGACAAGCCCGACCTTCGTTTCGGTATGGAAATTGTAAATCTTAACGACGCGCTTAACGGATGCTCTTTCCCTGTGTTTGCTTCTGTTATCGAAGCAGGCGGAAGTGTTCGCGCAATCAATTTGAAAGGACAAGCCGACAAACTTTCGCGCAAGGATATCGACAAACTCGGCGAATACGCAAAGGGTTGCGGCGCAAAGGGTTTGGCGTGGGTTAAACGCGCTGATACCGACAGCGGTTCTTTCCTTAAACACATGACCGAAGACGAAATGAACGCTATTTTCGCAGCAGCGGATTGCGAAAAGGGCGATATTCTTCTCATTCTTGCCGACAGCGACAACAACCGCGTACTTACCCAATTAGGTCAGTTGCGCGTTGAAGCGGCAAACAGACTTAATATCGAAAGAAGCGGTTACAACTTCTTGTGGGTTGTCGAAATGCCTTTCTTTGAATACGATTACGAAAGCGGCGAATGGGTTGCGATGCACCACCCGTTCACCAGCCCGATGGACGAATGTCTTGAATACCTCGAATCCGACAAGGGCAAGGTTCGCGCAAAGGCTTATGACCTCGTTTTGAACGGTGTCGAATTGTCGAGCGGTTCGATTCGTATCACCGACCCGTCGCTCCAAGCGAAGATTTTTGAACTTTTGGGACTTTCCGATGAGGAAGCAAAGGTTAAGTTCGGTTATCTCTTGGAAGCGTTCCGTTACGGTGCACCTCCTCACGGCGGTATGGGTATCGGTTTGGATAGACTTATTATGCAAATGGTCGGCGCGACGAGTTTGCGCGACGTTGTTGCTTTTCCGAAGATGCAAAACGCAAAAGAACTTATGACCGACTGTCCTGCCGAAGTTCCGGCTGAGGCGATTGCCGAATTGGGAATCAATATAATTAAGGAAGAAAAAAGCGAACAATAAGACAATCAAGGGGGAAGACGTGTGTTTTTCTATGAACTTTTAGTCCCTCCGTATTATGACGTTGATATAATTACCATAGTCTTTATTGCCGTTGTGACGGCGCTTATTTCGTTTTTTCTTGCAAGAGATTACATAAGAGAAAACCGAAAGAGGTATATTGCGCCGAAAGGCAAGTTGATTGCCTCGATAATCGTGGGTATCGTATCTTTGATTTTTACGGGTCCTGCAATATATTGGTTAATAAGATTTTGGATAATTGGAATATAAAGTTTGTTTTGTTCGAAACAAGCGAAAGGTGAAATAATAATGATAGAAATTACTGATGTCCGTAAAAGTTACGGCAATAAACACGCGGTAAACGGATTATCGTTCGAGGTTAAGGAAGGCGAAATTTTAGGCTTCCTCGGCCCGAACGGCGCGGGAAAGAGTACCACGCTTAATATTATCACGGGTTATCTTTCCGCCGACAGCGGTGTTGTCAAGATTGACGGCACTGATATTCTTACCGACCCGATAAAAGCGAAGAAGGATATCGGCTTTTTGCCCGAAATTCCTCCGCTTTATCTCGAAATGACCGTACTTGAATATCTTAACTTCGTTTACGACCTTAAAGGTTGTAAATTGCCGCGCAAACAGCATTTGAAAGAGATTTGCGAGGTTGTTAAGATTTGGGACGTTGGTAACCGTCTTATTAAGAATTTGTCGAAAGGTTACCGTCAAAGAGTTGGTATCGCCCAAGCGTTGATTGGCAACCCGAAGGTGCTTATCTTTGACGAACCTACTATTGGTTTGGACCCCAGACAGATTATCGAAATCAGAAATCTTATCAAAATGCTCGGCCGTGAGCATACGATTATTCTTTCTACCCACATTCTCCCCGAAGTTCAAGCGGTTTGTGACAGAATCGTCGTAATCAACAAGGGTGAGATCGTTGCCAACGAAAAGACCGAGGACCTTATCAACGCGGTTGAGGGTTCGAGAAAACTTGTCGCGAAGATTGTCGGCCCCGAAGACGAGGTTTTGAAGGCGATTCGCGGTCTTGGCGGAGTTAAAACCGCCGACGTTATCGGTAAACGCGACACCGACAGTATCAGTTATATGATTGAATCGCAAGACAGAGTCGATATCAGAAAACCGTTGTTCTATATGCTCGCGTCGAAAGGTTGGGCTTTAATCGGTCTTGAAGGTATGGAATTAAGCCTTGAAGATATCTTTATGCGCCTTGTCGGCAAGGAAAAGGGCAAGGAAGACAAGAAAGTAAAGAAAGGTGTGAAATAAATGTTTGCAATATATTCCCGTGAGTTGAAATCATATTTTCTCACACCTATCGGATATATTTTCTGCGGTATGTTCTTGGTTGTGTCGGGTTTGACGTTTGCTCAATGCACGTTGCTTAGCGACAGCAAGAATTTAAGCGGTGTCAGCGAATATTTCATCTGGTTGATGTGCATTTTCGCGATATTGCTTCCGCTTCTCACCATGAAACTCTTTTCTGACGACAGAAGAACGAGAACCGACCAAATTTTGCTTACAAGCCCGGTTTCGATTTTCGGTATCGTAATGGGCAAATACCTTGCGGCGCTTACCGTTTTCGCGGCAACGTTCGTTGTAAACAGTTTTAATTTCGTGCTTTTGTTTAAATACAGCACACCCAACGCGGCGTCTATTTTGATGAACATTTTCGGCATTTTCTTGCTTGGCGCGGCGTTTATCGCAATCGGCATACTTCTTTCGTCGCTTACCGAAAACCAACTCATCGCCGCCGTTTCGGCAATGGGTGTTAATGCGGCTATGCTTTTGATCAGCCTTATCGCAGGTAACATCGAATCGACATTCTGGCGTACCGTTTTGAAATGGTTCTCGGTTATGGACAGATTCACCCCGTTTACCAACCAAATGCTTGACGTTTCGGCGATAGTTTATTATATCAGCCTTGCGGCAATTGCAGTTTTCCTCACAACGCGCGTTATCGAAAAACGCCGTTGGGCATAAAGAAAGGCGGTTTTGAAGTATGAACGAAAACAACAAGAAGACCGCCTCGGGCAGAGATAACAGAAGATATAAATACGGCTCTCTTTCGGCTGTGTTTACCTTGGTTTTCGTCGCGCTCGTTTTGGTTATAAACCTCATTCTCTCCTCGCTTTCTCTCTCGGGTTCGCTCACCGTTGACCTTACCCAAGAGGACTTCACTTCTATCGGCGAAGAATCCGAAAGATTATTAACCGAACTCGGAAAAGACCTTGATATTACAATAACTTTCATGTCGCCCCGCGATATGTTCGACCTTAAAGAAAACAATTATAACGGCATAAACCTCACGGGTTTGGTTCGTGACCTTGCCGAAAATTATCAAAGAATGTTTGACGGAAGCGGAGAAAAGGGCAAAATCACGGTTCAGTATAAAGAACTTGACAAAGACCCCGAATTCGAGAAAAAATTTCTCGAAGAATCTTCGACAAAACTTTCGGCAACAAGCGTTATAGTGCAAGGTAAATACCATTACCGCGTACTTAACCTCACCGCGTTCTTCACGATGAACGAAGAAGGACAGTACCACGCATTTAACGGCGAATACCGTTTCACGACGGCGATGCTTCAAAGTTCGATTTCCGAAGCGCAGGTCGTTACCTTGACCTACGGTAACGGCGAACCTATCGGCGCTGACGGTCTTATTTCGGCGGATTCCTCCGTCGCGGGTATTGCGTCTGTGCTTTCCGAAGCAGGTTTTGAAATTAAGACGGCAAACCTCGAATCCGAGGAAATTGACGCCCGTACCGAAATTTTGATAACCTACGACCCGATTACCGACCTCACCACCGACGAAACCGACAAGATTACAAAATATCTCGCTTCGCGTAATTCATATATGGTGTTTGTCGATTCTGCAACCCCGAAATTGAACAACCTTCAATCTATGTTGAACGACAACTGGGGTATCAATTATAATCCTTTCTTCCGCGTAACCGACGACACACACTCGTTGGGCGGAAAATCGCATAACATCAATATTAAGTATCCTGTAATTGCCTCCGATGACCAAAACGGTTCTGCGGCATACCAAATCCACAAGAGTGTAAGTGATATGGGCGGTACAATCGCGACCGCGATGCCCGAAAGCGTTGAACTCGTTATCCGCGATTCGCTCACAAAAGACGGATTTTTGGTTGAAACCGTGCTTTCTTCCTATGAAACCGCAAAATCGGCAAGCGAATCCGAAAGCGGTAAAGAAGGCGAAATTCCGCTTATGCTTCTCTCGACCAAATACGGCTACGGCGAAAATAATGCTACCGAGTATTCGTATGTCGCCCTCGTCGGCAGTACCGAATTCGCAAACACGACGAACCTTATCGCTTCGACTTACGGAAACAAGCGCGTTCTTCTCTCGTCGGCACGTGTTTTCGGTGCGAACCGTATTGCGCCCGATATCGACGCAAGAACCTTCGGTTCTACCGCGATTGAAATTGAAAACGGCGCTGCAAAGACACTTACTTGGCTTATTTGTACGATTCTCCCCGGCGCGATAATTATTATGGGTATCGTTGTGTTCTTCAAGCGCAGACACCTGTAATTTCAAGAGATTTTTTAAATATGTTACGTTTCCGCACGGTAAATTTGCCGTGCGGAAATCCAACAAAGGAAGATTTTTCAGATGAAGAAACAGATTATTGTTATCGCATCCGTTGCACTTGCGGCGGTGCTTCTTTTCACGTCGTACGTCGTGTTTTTTAAAGATGACGGCATCGACGAGGCAGGCGACCCGTTTTTCACTCTTACCGATGATGTGAAAACTGCGCTTTCGGAAATTGACACCAAGGTGGAAATCCAACTGTCGCAATATGACGGAAATGTTGAAAATTGGGAAACGATTTACCGCTATGCCGAGGTTATCGCCTCCGCCAATAAAAAATTCTCGCTTGAAGCCGATGAAAACAGCGGTTTTAAAGGCGTTGCGGTTGTGAGCGACGGAAACAAAAAGGAAATCGAGTTCGATTCCTTCTTTAAATCGCTTTACGACGGCACACAATATGCGTTTGACGGCGAATCGCTTATTGCAAACGCGATTTTCTCGCTTTGCGGCAAAGAGGAAATGGATATTTCGCTCCGCGCACTTTCGGGCTATGATATCCACGGCGACCAAGTGACCGCCAACGGCGCACCCTTTATTTTCCCTGCGATTCAAAGAAGCAATATCGCGTTTCTTACCATAAAAAACAGTCACGGCGAATATTCGATTTATAAAGACGAAAACGATTTTTATTTCGGCTCGTCGCGCGCCGTTTCTTATAATAACGAAAAGTTTTCGCAATTAACGACCAACTGCCGTTATGCCGTTGCATACGGAAAAATGGAAATTCCCGAGGGTAAATCATGGGGAAGTTACGGTCTTGACGAAGAAAAAAGCACTACCGCAAGTTACACGATAATGTCGGAAAACGACAAAGACGGCAATTATTTCCTTCATACCGTTTATATCGGCGACCTTTCGTCAACGGGCAGTTATTATTACGCGCGTTACATCGGCGGTCTTTTCAAGGCGTCGGGCAAGGAAGGCGAAGCCGACGAACTCTTGCAGAATTTGAGCAAGGATTTAATATATTTCCTTCCCATCGATTCGGTTGACGGCTCGATTGCCGAACCCGAAACTGCGGTTATGGAACCTACTATTGTTAACCCGATTACCAATAACGAGCAAATTCTCACGATTGACAATATCAGAATCGACCTTTACGGCGACGGTATAAGCGCGATAGCCAAGAATATGTTGGAATTCAATGCTGCTCCCAACTTGGCGGCGGTTGATACATCCTCGATTACCAAGGTTATCGGCGACAAGATATCTGTTGACGATTATGCATCTTATTCCGACGGTTGGCAGAATCATATCGACGTTTTCGGCGCATTTACAAGCGGAAACGGCAAGGCGACCTATATCGAAGCGGCTCTTACGAGGGCTGCGGCAAACGGCGAATACAAAGTTAAGTTCGGTCTGCTTCGCGATGAAGCAAACGGCGCTTATCTCCCGTCGAAAGTAACTTTAAGCAAATCTTACGACGGCATCAACTGGTTCGATATCGAAGACGGCGAAATTTCGATATCACATTCCGACAAGACGGTAAAGGAATACGAATTCGAATTTACCGACGAAAAGGTGATAAAATATATCAAAGTCGGATTCGACGTACCTCAAAAGGCGAAAACTTATGTCGTTTTCGACGAAATAAGAATTTTTGTTGACGGTGACGACGCGCAACCCGTGTCGGCTGTCGGCGGTCAATGGAAACTCACCGCACCTAACGAATATATCGCGGAGGGACTTAACTATTCCTACCTCGATATGTCTAACTTTAACGATTTCGTTCAGAAGTTGGCGCAGATTACGGGTGACAAAGTTGTCGCTTGCGGTTTCTCGGATAACGGCGATATAAGCTCGATTGACAACGAATTGTTGGCGAAATACGGACTTTCCGAACCCGACAAGCATTTTGCGTTCGAATACCAAGGCGTTGTTACCGACCTTTACGTTTCGAAACGCGACGAAAACGGCAAATATTATGCATATTCAACCTTTAAGGGTGAACTCAACGGCACGAAAATCAACGCGACCACCGACGTTATCGTTGAAATTGCCGAAGCAAACGCACCTTGGCTCGCTTGGGACATCGTAGAATACCTCGACCACTCGATTTTCTCGATTTTCATCGTTGATATAAGCGAAATGGATATTACGGTTGACGGCAAGACCTATGAATTTAAACTATCGACCGATGCCGATGACAATTTGTATGAGGTTAAGCTTGACGGCAAGAATTATGACGTTAAGAGCTTTAAATACCTCTATCAATCTATCATAAGCATTGATATGCAAGACGAATACGTTCCTTCGGAAGATGAAACACCCGAAGAATATTTCAGATTTAAGATTCACACCGAAACCAACTCGCCCGAGATTGTTTTCTACCGTGTATCTTCGTCTAAATGTTACTTTACCGTCAACGGACAGGGAAGTTATTATTGCTTGGTTGAGGAAGTCAACGAAGCGCGCGACCGTCTGTTCGCATATCTTGACGGCGAAATCTTGACAAAATGATTAAGAAGTTAATTATTCTATTTTGTGTTTTTGCGTTTGTCCTAAGTTCTTGCGGAAAACCCGAAGAAAAGGTTGACGCAGAAGTTGTTTCCTCGCTAAATGATGCGATAAACGCGACGAACAATGAAACAAAAATTTCGGGGAAATATATGCTCGAAATCACATTCGGCGATTCTGCGGTGTTATATTACGCGCTCGGAAACGCCGCTTGGGACAGCGAAAAGGGAACGGCGAGTGCCGCTTTCGACCAGACATATTTAGGCGTTTCAAGCGTTGCGGCGAATTATTTTGAAAACGGCAAGATGATTTCGGTCGATAACGGCGACGTTATGGAACTTGAACGCGATAAAGACACTCTGTTTTCGAAATTCCCCTATGCGAAATTGCCCGAATATAAAAGCGAACATGGAAATATCGTAATTTCCGAAAGTTCGCAGGGAAAAACCTATAAAATCAAACGAAACGACACAAAGGATTTGTGCGATATCGTTGTCGGCGGGGATATTTATACGATTGCGAACGTAATCAAGAAACCCCAACCCGAAAAGACGCAATATGGCGAAACCGAATGTGTTTTCACGGTGAAAGACGGCAAAGTTGTCGGTTGCCGTTATGAGTTTGACGTTAAGTTGTTCGACACGCCTGCGTATATCCCCGGCGGTGCACATAATGTTTCCGAAAGCGAATATACGCTCGATATTCACGTTACGGCGAAGGTAACGTATGAAAAATTCGGCGATGACGTTACGGTTTTGACATATAACGCCGAATCGGATACGTCTTCGAAATAAAAAACACTTGACAAAACGCGATTTTAGGTTTATATTATCGATAAGCAAGAGCTCTGCTTAAAAATAAAATTAAAAAAACGGGGTGCTGTGTAACGTGGATTACACGGCTGAGAATATACCCGAGGAACCTGATGCGGATAATGCCGCCGTAGGGAGAATACGATACTGCCGTATTAACTTACAATGGGTCCCGAAAATGTTACATTTTTGGGACTTTGGTATTTTTCCGTGAAGTTTCGGAAAGGATAATTTAAAGAATGAAAAATTCAAAAACGGCAAAAAACTTACGTGCACTTTGTGAAGCGGCGATTATGGTCGCGCTTGCAGTTGTGCTGACTTTACTTCGCTTTCCGCCCTTTAATATTGACCTTTGGGGCAACGGCGGAAGTATTGATTTTGTTATGGTTCCGCTTGTCGTGTTGGCATGGCGCAGAGGCGTTACCTGGGCTGTCCCTGCGGGATTGGCTTTCGGATTTTTAAAATGCCTTATTAGCGGCGGTATCGGTTGGGGAATACTTTCGGTGTTGCTCGATTACGTGCTTGCTTACGGAATGGTCGGTATTGCAGGTATTTTTAAAGACAAAAAGAACGGGCTCGTGCTCGGTGCAGTTGTCGGTTCGGTTGCAAGATTTATCGTTCACTTCATTTCGGGCGTGACGATTTGGAAGATTGCAGTCGGCGACGAGGTTGCACTTTTCGGCATGAATTTCGATTCTTCGATGTCGTTTATCTATTCGCTTTTGTATAACGGCGGATATATGCTCGGCAACATGATTTTCTGTGTGGTTGCGGTGATTTTGCTTGCCAAACCGCTGTCGAAGTTGCCGAAATAATATAAAATTGAGGTGTAATAATTGTACGGCTATTTACAGTATTTACTTTTCATGCTTCCTGCGTTGTTGCTCGGTTTGTGGGCGCAAATGCTTGTGAAAACAAGGTTTAATAAGTTTTCAAAGGTCGCCTCAAAGCGCGGTTTGACAGGCGCGGAAGCGGCGAGGGCGGTTCTTAATGCAGGCGGTGTCTATAACGTGCCGATTGGTCGCGTTTCGGGCAACCTCACCGACCATTACGACCCGAAGAACAACAGCATTTCGCTTTCCGATTCGGTTTACGGAAGCAACAGCATCGCTGCAATCGGCGTTGCCGCGCACGAAGCAGGTCATGCACTGCAATATGCCAACAACTATTCACCGATTAAGTTTAGAATGGCGCTCGTTCCGATTTGCAACATCGGTTCGAGAATCGGACCTTTATTGATTGTTATCGGTTGTCTTATGACTTATGCCGCATCGAAAGCGAGTGCGAGTTTAGGACTTACGATTTATATGGTCGGTCTTATATTGTTCTCGGCTGTTGCGCTGTTTCAGTTGGTAACATTGCCGGTTGAACTCAATGCGTCGAATCGCGCGATAAAAGCGCTTGAAAGCGGAAATTTGTTGGATAGCACCGAACTTTCGGGCGCGAAAAAGGTGCTTAAAGCCGCCGCGCTTACCTATATCGCCGCGCTCGTTACTTCGATAATGCAGGTGCTTTATTATGCATCTCGCTTCCGTCCGAAGAAATAAGCACAAGTAATAGGGAAACAATGTGTTGACATATACAACATGTTGTAATCGATAAAAAATCCGTGAAAATACGCAAAAACACTTGATTTTTCTGTATTTGCGTGATATAATGAATTGCTAAATTACGGGTGGTCCTCTGCGGCTCAGCACGAACACCTTAGAAAAAACGGAGGTAAAAGCTTTGGATATTTTGAAAGCATTTACAAATGAGCAGCTCAAAACCGAAATCCCCGAATTCAACGTTGGTGATACCGTTAAGGTAGCACAAAGAATCGTCGAGGGAACAAGAGTCAGAACTCAGATCTTTGAAGGCACCGTTATCGCAAGAAAGAACGGCGGCATTTCCGAAACCTTCACTGTAAGAAGAGTATCCTACGGTGTCGGCACCGAAAAGACCTTCCCTATCCATTCTCCGAACGTACAGTCTGTTGAAGTTGTTCGCTACGGTAAAGTTCGCCGTGCTAAACTCTACTACTTGCGTGATAAAGTCGGCAAGAACGCTAAGGTCAAGGAAAAAATCTAAAACGGCTCTTTGGTGTCTGCGTTTCTTCGCAGACACCTTTTTCATTAGAAATTTAGTTACAGAAGGTGTTTTTTGTTGGATAAAGAATGTAAACTCTGCGGTTCGACGGATTTCGATGTGATTGACGAAAAAACATTGATTTGCCGTGCGTGTGGAGAAACGAATACAATCGAAGAAAATATCAATCCGACGAATGAAAAAACGTCGGATTGTGACAATGCAAACATTGAAGTAACCGAATCTGAAATTATAGTTGACGGCGAAAACGAAGTGCCAAAAAAACGCTCGGCAATGGCGGCGGTTTACGATTATATCGAAACCTTTTGCTATGCTTTGGCGTTGATGATGGTTTTGTTCCTTTTCGTATTCCGTTACGTTTCGGTTGACGGTGAATCGATGATGAAAACCCTTCATCATCAGGACAAATTGATTATTTCGAATTTGTTCTATACCCCAAAGACGGGCGATATTGTGGTAATCAATCCCGAAATCCACGGCGACAAGGAAGAACCCATTATCAAACGTGTCATTGCCACCGAGGGACAAACGGTATTTATCGATTACGAAAATTGGGAAGTTTACGTTGACGGTGTTAAACTCGACGAACCGTATATCGACGCGATGCATGCGGAGGAACAGATTCATTGGGGCATGGACGTCCCGATGAACGGAACCTACGTTCAAAAGTATATGGGTGAATTCACCGTCGGCAAAGACAAGGTTTTTGTTATGGGTGATAACCGTAACAATTCAAAAGACAGCCGAAGCCGTGAATACGGCGAAATGGGTGAAAATCGAATCCTCGGTCGTGTTATTGTGCGACTAACGCCCAACTTTGGCTTTGTTGATTAGGAGAAAATAATGGCAGAAATAGTTTGGTATCCCGGACACATGGCAAAAGCGAAGCGCCTTATCAAAGAGGCTCTTCCGAATATCGACATGGTTATCGAGTTGCTTGATGCCCGCGCGCCGATATCAAGCACAAACCCCGATTTTAAAAGCCTTTTCGGGAATAAACCCACCTTGACTTTGTTGACAAAATGCTCGCTTGCCGATAAAAACGAAACAAAGAAGTTCGAACTTGCGCTTAAATCTTCGGGCAGAGAGGTTATCGCGATCGACTGCAAGACGGGGCAGGGAATAAAGAGTATCCAAAACGGAATAAAAAGTTTGATGAGCGAAAAACTTGCCCGTGACGCCGCAAGGGGAATCAAACGCCCCATTCGCGCTATGGTAGCGGGAATAACCAACGTCGGAAAATCGACGCTCATCAATACAATCAGCGGAACGAAAAAGGCGGTCGCTCAGGACAGACCGGGTGTTACAAGACACAATTCGCGCATTTCGGTGCCCTCGCTTGGCTTGGAGCTTACCGACACCCCCGGTATTTTGTGGCATAAGTTCGATGATGAACTTGTCGGTGTGAAACTTGCGTGTTTAGGCTCGATTAAAGATGATATACTCGATACGTTAGAACT
>JAGBUH010000221.1 GCA_017630915.1 Clostridia bacterium | reverse complement strand
GTTCCAAAAGGCTTGCAAATACAGCGTTTTTTCGACAAAAGGACACAATATATTGTGGTCGTTCATTTATTATTTTATAAATTCTTTTGCTTTTTCGAGTCCGTTCGCGGCATCGCCGTACATATAAAGCGAACCGAGCATAACAAGCGGTCTATTCAAGCGTTTTGCTTCGGAATAAGCAATAGCCACACCGTCGTCGATGCTGTTAGCCGCATAGGAATCAACGCCGAGGGACTTTCCTTTCTCCGCCAAAGACGCCGAATTAAGCGCGCGGGGCGAGTTAGGCGTCACACAAACAAACCTTTCGGCAAAACCGCATATAATTTCGACCATCTTTTCCCATTCCTTATCGGCAAGCACACCCATAAGCACAACCGTCTTTTCGCCATCGAAGAATCTTCTCACACTTTCGGCAACGGCGGTAACGCCTTGAAGATTGTGTGAACCGTCGAATACGGTGATGGGATTAGAATCAAGCAATTCGAATCTTGCGCGCCAACGGGCTTTTGCCAAGCCATTACGCAAAGCCCCGTCACCGATAACAAAACCGCGTCGATTTAAAACGCGCATTATTTCGATTACCGTCGAAGCGTTTTCGGGTTGATAACTTCCGCAGAGCGAAAGTTTTATATCTTTCATTCCGTCATAATCGAAAACCGTGCCGGTAACGTTCATTTCTTTTACGTTCACGGTGTCGAGCGAGGTTCTGACAACATCAGAGCCCGTTTCTTTCGCCTTTGAGCGAATGACTTCAAAAGCGACGTCATCGCGACCGCCGTAAACGACGGGGCAATTAGGTTTTATTATGCCTGCTTTTTCGTTTGCTATTTCGGCAACCGTATTGCCAAGCACAGATGTATGGTCTATCGCAATGCCCGTAATCACCGAAACGACGGGCGATTCAATAACGTTGGTGGAGTCTAACCGACCGCCCATGCCCACTTCAAGCACGACGATATCACATTCATGCCGTTTAAAATACAAAAACGCAATCGCGGTGATAAGTTCAAACTCGGTGGGTTTATCTTCCATCGAATCAGCTATCGGTTTTATTTCGTCAACGAGCATTGCCAATTCGTCATCGGCAATCGGGAGACTGTCAACACACATACGTTCGTTAAAACGAACGATATACGGCGAAGTGTAAAGCCCGACTTTATATCCTGCTGCGCGAAGCACCGAATCACACATCGAGCAGGTCGAGCCCTTGCCGTTCGTTCCTGCGACGTGGATGAATTTCATATTCTTTTCGGGGTTGCCGAGTTGTAACAGCAGAGTTTGGGTGCGCGAAAGTCCGGGTTTAGAACCCAACCACTCTACCGAATGTATATATTCAAGCGCTTCGTTATAATTCATCGATTTACTCCTTTGCAACAGACATCAAACGATTGTTTTTAAGCATTATATATATAATGTAGGCTTCTGCCGTTCCGATAACAAGATACAGAGGGACGCGAAGGGCAAGAAGTTGCCACGCATAGTCATACATCCAAAGACCCAGCGACTTAATTATCATCGAGCCGAGCGCGTGCGCCGAGAGCGATACAAGCAAAATTCTGACAAACCCTTTATTCTTTATTACATAACGCGACATCACGCCGGCAACCATGCCGATAACCGCCGAGCCGAGAGTGATAACGGGATTTATTCCAAACCCTGCAAGCAACGCCGAAATAATGTCCGCCGCCGCGCCTACCGCCGCGCCGTATACTGGGCCCAAAAGGATACCTGCCAACAGCACCGGCATATTTTCAAACGTAATGCGTATCGCGCCGAAGGTTAGATAGGCTTTGCACACCCAACCGATAACCACGCAAAGCGCAGTCAGCAAAGCCGAAAAAACAAGTTTTCTGATGGATTTTTTCATAAAAAACAACCTCCTTATCCTGCGTACATATAGCAAGAAAAAGAAGGTCGAATTCGCTTTATTGCGACGGTCCTATATATTTTTTGCCGTATGAAGCGGGATGCAAAACCCAAACCGCAAACGCGTGAATCGACGCGTTCTTCGTCCGACTGACAACTCCCCGTTCAGACGGCACTTCACGAATAGGTTTTTACTCTTCAATGTTGTGACATATTATAACACCGTCGCAAACCCATGTCAACGGTTTTCGACTAATTTTTTTCGCGCGAAAAGACAAGACGGAAAAAGGGTTTTAGGAATCTCGGAGAACGAAAACAGTATATCTTCACAATCTCACCTCTATTTTATAAATAGTGCCGCGCCTGCACAAATTATAAGCGCCGCTTCAACAAAAACAAGGGCACTCGCAGGCAATACCAAGCAAAGCAAAACTCCTGCACCGAAAGTGAGCGCAGAAATACCAACAGTACGGGCTAATCCGCAACGCATTATGTATCACAGCCTTTCGATATCAATATATTCATAAAACCCTTTCTCTGCTCATATATTTGATACAAGTAAAGAAACAACTTAACCAAAAAGAAAGGGCGCGATGAAAATAGGCATCTCTACTTATGAACTTTTAATACCCAAAAAGGTTTTCTCCTCAAAAATCGACAAGGAACTCGAATTCGACTCACCTCTGCCCGAATACTGTCCCGATATTGCAAGAATTGTCAAGGTTGACTGCACGCCGTTTATCGAAAACTGCGAAGTCAACGACGGCAAGGCGACCGTAACGGGCAAAGCGGTGTACGACGTACTTTACGAAACCGATTACAAAAACCGATTGCGTTGCTGCAACTTCACGCAGGAATTCAACCAATCAATCCCAATACCAAGAAACGAATCGGGCGACATTTCGGCTTTTTGCAAGATTGTTTGCGAAAAAATCGGATGTAAACTTTTAAGTCCGCGCAGGCTTATTATAAAATCAACCCTCAACGCTCATTTCGAAATCGAAGGCGAAACCGCCATAAAGGCGTTAGAGGTAAATGAAGACAAAGAAACCTTTTTTCGAAAGAAAACCATTGGCTTTGACGGAAGAACGATGCTCCACGAAAATACTTACAGATTCGACGATACCCTATCTCTTGCGCAAAGCGAAAAATGCATAGGCGAAATCGTTTGCGGAAATATCTCTTTACAATCTCCGCAGGTAACCCTCTCTCCCGGCAGAGCCGAAATCAAAACATCTGCCACCGTACACACACTTTGCGAAGAAGAAAACAACGAAGGCAGATATTATATGTCGGTCAAAACGCTTCCCGTAAACATCGAATATAATAATGAAGCGATTGAAGATTACAAAAACATATCGGTAACGCTCGAACCGTTTGACACGGAATTTTCTCCCGAATTAGACCAATACGGCGAAAGCAGAGTTATCAAAACCGCGTTTTCTGTTAAAATGTGCATGAAAATCAACGAACCGAAAGCATACACGGTTGCCGAGGATATGTTCGAAAAAGACTTTGACAGTATCCCCGTCGTTACAAGCGCAATTCTTCCGCACCTTGCCTCCAAAAATGAAACAAGTTTTTCTGCGGAAGCGAAATTAGCCCCCATGATGCCCAAGCCCGAAATCTTGCTTGATTCTTCGGCAAGAGATTACGGTTCGGTTGTCGAAATGAACGACGAAGGTGTTACAGTCAGCGGTGCATTTACGGTAACCTTACTTGCCGAAACCGCCGAAGGCATACAAAGTTTTGACCATTCGATACCCTATAATCAATTCATACCGCTTGACTTTTCACACGAAAAAACAAGCATCGTCGCCGATACGACGCCCGTCGAAGTAATCCCGACGCTTCACTCCGACGGAAGCGCAACCATTCGCGTTATCGCAACTTCGCAGGTATATATGTATAATGAAAGCGAAGAAACCTTTATTTCAGAAGTGACCAAACGCACCGCAAGTCAAAAGCGCGAAGACGATTCGATGCTTATATACTTCTTCCCACAAAAAGACGAAGACCTTTGGAGTATCGCAAAACATTACCGCGTAAATCCCGAAAGCGTTATTTTTGCCAACCCCAACCGATTTGACGGCATGGGTTCTCTTTTGGAATCGGAAAAACCCATTCTAATTAAAATCTGATAAAAATATCGCCCTCTGCAATGTGTCCGTTATTGCTCTATCGCAATATAATGTGAATAGAGATAATTACGGATCGGAGTGATCGAATGAAGATCGCTGTTGCAGGGGGCGACCTGCGCATGCACACCGTTGCGCAAATGTTTAGCGATTCGGGTGCAGAATGTGTAAAATTTGGATTGGAAGAAACGAACGTTGCTTTAACAGATGCATTTAAAGATGCTGTTGCCGTGATTTTACCGTTGCCTTGTTGCAAGGGCGGTTATCTGAATACGCCGATGTCGAATGTTTTAATAAACATCGGCGATATTTTCTCCGCAGGAGGCGAAAAAACAATCTTCCTCGGAGGCAAAATGCCGATAATAGACGAACGGCATATCGACTACTCTCTACGAGAGGAGTTTTTAATCAAAAACGCAGTCCCCACCGCCGAGGGCGCAATCGAAATCGCGTTACAGGAATTGAACACCACGTTAAACGGTGCAAATGCCGTTGTAGTCGGGTATGGGAGAATCGGGAAATACCTTGCGGAGATTTTAAAGGGGTTAAACTGCAACGTTTCGGTTATTGCGAGAAAAGAATCTGCACGGGCAACCGCCGAAATTTCGGGACATACGACGTTCGCCTTCGGCGAAATCGATGTTTATAAAAGTGCGGACATCGTTTTTAATACCGTACCGTTTACCGTCATCGGCGATACCGAATTGAAAGCAATACACCGCGGCACGGCGATAATCGACCTCGCATCTCTTCCCGGAGGAGTAGATGAGGAATCGGCAAAAACGAACAACGTCAAGATGATACGCGCCCTCGCCCTCCCCGGCAAAACCGCGCCCGAAACAGCAGGCAGGGTGATTTTCGAAACGGTTGTCACAATACTGCGCGAACAAGGAGTTTGTTTATGAAGTTGGCCTATGCGCTTTGCGGTTCGTTCTGCACACATTCAAAATCATTGGCGGTGTTAAAACAACTGGTTCAGAAACACGAAATCACTCCAATCCTCTCCGAAGCCTCGCGCGACACCGATACGCGTTTCGGCAACGCCGACGCGCTTCGTAAAACGGTTACGGAAATCTGCGGAAAAGAACCTATTTTGTCGATTCGTTCCGCCGAGGAACAAATAACGCGCGGTGTTTTTGATGCGGTGATAGTTTCACCCTGTACGGGAAACACCCTTGCGAAAATCGCAAACGGAATAACCGATTCAACGGTTACCATGTGCGTCAAGGCACAATTACGTTGCAGAAAACCCGTTCTTATCGCACTTGCAACCAATGACGGATTGGGCGCGAATTTGGCAAACATCGCAAAGACGATAGAAAAGAAAAACATCTATTTCGTTCCCTTGGGGCAGGATTCCCCGAACGGAAAACCCACCTCGCTCGTTTGCGATTTCAATTTGTTGGAACAATCGCTCGATTGCGCGGTAAGTGGTGTGCAGATTCAACCGATTTTGTTGTGAATAGTTTCAAGACCGATGCATATTTGCATCGGTTTTTTCTTTACGTACACAATAATGATTTTCATTCTTTATTATTTATTCTTCAAAATTTAGCAGTATACCACAAACACCGCTAACGTTTTCGGGTGAATATGGGTATGTTTTTTTGCAAAACCTATTGACAAAGGCAAAAAAGTGGGTATAATAATCCATAGATTAGCACACTTGATTCGAGAGTGCTAAAAAATCAAAACGGAGGTCAAACGCGATAATGGAACTTAACGAACGCAAAAAAGCGATACTTCGTTCGGTTGTCGATGCTTATATCGCGACGGGCGAACCCGTCGGTTCGAAATACCTTACCGCGAATGCCGACTTTAACGTGTCGAGCGCAACCCTCCGCAACGAGATGAGCGCACTTGAAAGCATGGGCTATCTCGAACAGCCTCACACTTCGGCAGGCAGAGTGCCCACCGCAAAAGGTTACCGCACTTACGTCGAAAATCTGATGGACAGATATTATCTCGCGATGGAAGAAGTCGAGGTGCTTGACGAGGTTATCGAAAACAAGTTGGTCGAGTTATCCACCATAATGGAAGAAGCGAGCCACGCAATCGGCGAACTTACGAACTACACCTCTTTCGCCTTTATCGGCGGAAGCGGAACCGAAGCCGACAGGTACGAAGCTCTGCTTATCGGCGAACACGATTTTCTGCTCGTTATGATTTGCAAAGACGGTTCGGTTCGTTCGCGTCAGGTCAAAACGCAGGAAAAACTTAATAACGATGTTATCGAATGTGCAAAAAACGCACTCAACAAGTGTTTCGTCGGCATCACGCCCGAACAGGTGAATTTGAACACGGTTTTGGAATTTGAAAACGCGATGGGCGAATATAAATCCTTTTCGAGTATGCTTTTGCGAGTTGTTAACGAGATGTTCAACTCCTTTGACAGCGAAAAGGTACACATTGACGGTGTGACGAAACTGCTTTCCTACCCCGAATTCTTCAACGTAGCGAAGGTACAGAGCGTTCTTTCGATGATAGAAGAACGAAAACGCTTCTCGGAACTGATGAAAAAGGCAGTCCCCGGACAAACGAGCATCATTTTCGGCGAAGAAGCGCAGGACATCGCGCCGCCCGGAACGGGATTTGTCTTCCACCCGATAAGCGTGAACGGAAAAGTCATCGGCGCGGTCGGTGTTATCGGTCCGAAGCGAATGGATTATAAAAAGGTAATCGCATCGCTCAACTATTTTGCCGAAGGACTTACAGGTCAAATCGAAATAAATACTAACGGAAACCTCTTGATAGGAGACGGAAACGATGAATAAAGAAAAGATAAACGAAACCGAAGAAACCGTTAACAACGAAGAAGCGGTTGAGGTTGAAGAAACCGAACAAAAGTCGGAAGAAAAAGCAGAAAAGCCCTCTAAAAAGGCAGAAAAAGAGATAGAGGAGCTTAACAAGAAACTCGCCGACTACGATGACAGATATCTTCGTTTGGCGGCGGAATACGACAACTACCGCAAACGTTCGGTCAAGGAGAAAAGCGATGCTTATGCCGATGCATACATCGACGCGGTCAAGGCGATTCTTCCGCTTGCGGACAGCTTGGATAAGGCGCTTGAATTCTCGCCCGATGACGAGGGTATCAAGGCACTTTATAAGCAATTTTCGGATATTTTTGCCAAAATCGGCGTAACCGCAATCGAATCCGACGGAAAAGAATTCGACCCCAATCTCCACAACGCGATAATGCACGAAGACGATGAATCGTTGGGTGAAAACATTGTTTCGCAAACGTTCCAAAAGGGCTATCTCTTCGGCGAAAAGGTTATCCGTCACGCGATGGTTAAAGTAGTCAATTAAATTTTGTTTTAAAATTTTCAATATATGTAAAGGAAGGTATTTTATTATGTCTAAAATCATTGGTATTGACCTTGGTACAACCAACTCCTGCGTAGCAGTATATGAAGCGGGCGAACCCGTTGTTATCCCTAACGCAGAAGGTAACAGAACCACCCCCTCGGTTGTTGCTTTCTCGAAGACCGGCGAAAGAATGGTCGGTCAGGTTGCTAAACGTCAAGCAATCACCAACCCCGACCGTACTATTATCTCGATTAAGAGAGAAATGGGTACTAACTACAAAGTCGGCATCGACGGCAAGAACTACACCCCCCAAGAAATCAGCGCAATGGTGCTTCAAAAGTTAAAGAGCGATGCGGAAGCATACCTCGGCACCAAAGTTGACAAGGCGGTTATCACCGTTCCCGCATACTTCTCCGACTCTCAACGTCAGGCAACCAAGGATGCAGGTAAAATTGCAGGTCTTGAAGTTATGCGTATCATCAACGAACCGACTGCGGCTGCTCTCGCATACGGTCTTGACAAGGATATCGACCAAAAAATCCTTATCTACGACCTCGGCGGCGGTACTTTCGACGTTTCGATTCTCGACATCAGCGAAGGCGTGTTCGAAGTTCTTGCGTCTGCTGGCGACGCAAGATTGGGCGGCGACGACTTCGACGAAAAGGTTATGAACTGGATTGCCGATACGTTCAAGGCAGAATCCGGCATCGACCTTCGTAACGACAAAATGGCTATGCAACGCCTTAAAGAAGCGGCAGAAAAGGCAAAAATCGAACTTTCTGCAACAATGAGCACAAATATCAACCTCCCGTTCATCACCGCAGATGCAACCGGTCCCAAGCACTTTGATGCAACCCTTACCCGTGCGAAGTTCGACGAACTCACTCGCGACCTCGTTGAAAGAACCATGGGCCCCGTTAAGCGTACCCTTTCCGACGCAGGTCTTTCGGTCAGCCAAATCGACAAGGTTCTCCTCGTCGGCGGTTCGACAAGAATCCCCGCAGTTGCAGACGCAGTTAAGAACTTCATCGGCAAAGAACCCTTCAAGGGCATCAACCCCGACGAATGTGTTGCAGTCGGCGCGGCAATCCAAGGCGGCGTATTGAGCAAAGAAATCGGCGGCGGTCAGGTTCTCCTCCTCGACGTTACTCCCCTTTCGCTCGGTATCGAAACCCTTGGCGGCGTGTTCACCAAGATTATCGACAGAAACACCACTATTCCCGTTAAGAAGAGCCAAGTTTTCTCCACCGCGGCAGACAATCAGCCCTCGGTTGAAATCCACGTTCTCCAAGGCGAAAGAGAAATGGCGGCAAATAATACCACTCTCGGCAGATTCAGCCTTGACGGAATCGCTCCTGCTCCCAGAGGCGTACCTCAAATCGAAGTTACCTTCGACATCGACGCTAACGGTATCGTAAACGTTACCGCTACCGATAAGGGTACGGGCAAGGAACAACACGTTACTATCCAATCCTCTACCAACATGAGCAAAGAAGCAATCGACAATGCAATCCGCGATGCAGAAATGCACGCCGAAGAAGACAAGAAGCGCAAAGAATCGGTTGAAACCAAGAACATGGCAGAAAGCCTTATCTTCCAATGCGAAAAGACACTCGACGAAGCAGGCGACAAGGTAACAGACGCTGACAAGCAACCGGTTCGCGATGCAATCGCTAAACTTAAAGAAAGCGTAACCACCGACGATATCGATAGAATCAAGGCAGACACCGACGCTCTCCAAAAGGCGATTTACGAAGTAAGCACAAAACTTTACCAACAAGCAAACCCCAACGGTGATGCAACGGGCGCAGGTTTTGACCCGAACGGTGCAGGTTTCGACCCGAACGCTAATAACGGCGGTAATAACGGCGATTATTACGATGCCGACTTCACCGACAAGAGCAACTAATCGTTAAATTTAATTAAACTGAGGACATTCAGATCATAGTGCAGACCAAGCGAAACAAATAGTTCACGAGGAAAAACAGCGTCAAAAACTGTTTTTCCTCCCCTGCTTTTCACTTGTTTTTTGTTTGTACTAATAGATAGCACGACTGTCCGACGAGGTAAACCCAAATGGCAGAAAAAAGAGATTGCTATGAAATACTCGGCATAAATAAATCAGCCACCGACGAGGAAATCAAAAAGGCGTTCAGACGAAAAGCGAAGGAATACCACCCCGATGCCAACCCCGGCGACAAGGCAGCGGAAGAAAAATTTAAAGAAGTCAACGAGGCGTATTCAATACTCTCCGACCCCCAAAAGAAGGCGAGTTACGACCAATACGGATACGCAGGTGTCGATCCCTCCGCAGGTGGCGGCGGATTCGGCGGCGGTTTCTCGGGCGGCTTTGATATGGGCGATATTTTCGATATGTTCGGCGGTATGTTCGGCGGCGGAAGTACGCGAAGAAACCCCAATGCGCCTATGCGCGGCGACGATATCGGAGTTAGAGTAACCATTGACTTTCTTGATGCCGTTTTCGGCTGTAAGCGCGACATAACCTTTACTCGCGTTGAGCATTGTCACGAATGTGGCGGAAGCGGTGCGGCAAAGGGCACTTCGGCTTCGACCTGCCGTAAGTGCGGCGGTCGCGGTTCGATTACCGTTCAAAAGCGCACCCCGTTCGGTATGATGCAAAGTTCTGCGCCTTGCGACGAATGTGGAGGCAGAGGCAAGATTATCCAAACGCCTTGCCGTGAATGTCGCGGAAGCGGTACTGTACGTAAGAATAAAACCCTCGAAGTTAATATCCCCGCAGGTATCGACCACGGTCAACGTATCGCGCTGAACGGTCAAGGCGATTGCGGTGAAAACGGCGGTCCTAACGGCGACCTTTTGATTCAGGTTGCGATTCGCAAGCACGACCTTTTTGTCCGCGAGGGATATAATATCCGTTACGAATTGCCGATCACCTTTGCCGATGCGGCTTTGGGTGCGAAAATCACTATCCCCACCCCCGACGGTTCGGGTGAACTGACTATTCCCGAGGGAACTCAAAGCGGAACGACGTTCTCGGTTCGCGGAAAGGGCGTTCCGAGAATCAACAGTAAATCGCGCGGCGACTTGCTCGTTACGGTAAATATCGAAACCCCGAAAGGCTTGTCGAAAAAGCAAAAAGACCTGCTCAAAGAATTCAGCGAAAGCATGAATGAGAAAAACCACGCGAAAAGCAAGAGCTTCTTTGATAGATTTAAGAAATAAAGTAAAACTCCCGAATTTCGATTTCGGGAGTTTTTATTTGCGCGGATATATATCTTTAACGGTGTCCTAAACATACTACGACACGGATATTGACTGCCCAATCAATTCATGGTATAATTTTGTTGTAAATACTGTTTTTGGGAGGTTTTTATGAAAGCAATGGTTTGCGAAATGTGCAACGGAAACGATCTTATTAAACAAGACGGTGTGTATGTTTGCCAAAGTTGTGGAACAAAATATTCAGTAGAAGATGCAAAAAAACTTATGATAGACGGAACGGTCAACGTACAAGGTACGGTGCAAATTGATAAATCTGTTGAATTAGATAACCTTTATCAATTGGCTCGCAGGGCAAAAAGCAATAATGACGCCGAAAGAGCGATCAACTTATATGAACAGATACTAGTTTATGACCCGTCCAGTTGGGAAGCTGAATTTTATACTCTTTATTTTCGAACGATGGTTTCCGCAAAAAACAACATTTGCAAAGCTGCAAAAGATTTCTATAATCGAGAACGTTCGATTATAGAATTTATTAAAACAAACGACACAGACTCGCAAAACCAAAAAAATGCATTGCGAGAAATAGCCACAAAAACAGCAAAACTGTCTCATGATTTTTTCGAGAACTCACTAAGGCGTTATAAAAAAGAAAGGGAAAACAAGGACTCAATACTTCTCAATATCATACTTTCAGATTGTTGCGCTGCAATTGACATGGTTTATAGATTGGGCGATGTAATACTTAATGTTTTTGGAACTGAATATGCAAAAAGCATTTCTACCAAATGTTGGATAGCAGGTGTTGACGAACACGCTCGCATATTGCCTTATTTCAAGAACAAAAAGAGCAATACCGATACAATAAACCTTTATGTAAACAAGATAAAGACACATCAACCTGATTACCAACCACCCGAATTAAAAACGTCCGGCTGTTACGTTGCAACCGCAGTTTACGGTTCTTATGATTGTCCTCAGGTTTGGACTCTTAGAAGATACCGTGACAACAAACTCGCAAAAACTTGGCACGGCAGAACATTTATTAAGACCTATTATGCAATCAGTCCCACACTCGTTAAATGGTTCGGAAATACCCAATGGTTTAAGAAAATGTGGATAGGAAGACTTGACAAAATGGTAAACAAACTTCAAACAGAGGGTTTTGAATCCACACCTTATGAAGATACAAATTGGTAAAACACACACTAACCGCCCGACAGAAAATCGGGCGGTTTTATTGCGCAAAAAATCATCCGAACGATTGTGCACTGTTAAATCAAAGGCATGGTCGCGTTTTACGGATATATCGCCCACCGTGTGGGAAATCCGCATTTGAGCATGGCTGTGAAATATGCGCTTTGAAATTATAACCACATAAAAAAGCTCGTTGGGCGACACTTTGTAAAAAAGCGTTCTCCTAAGTTTTTACATAAAAAAATGACACTTTCCAACCGAAAGTGTCATAGAGGGGTATATACCTTTAAAAATACTCGTCTCAAAAACAGAAACAATAAGCAGTATTGAAGCCTTTTGATTTCAGCAATATTATGCGCGAAAGACAATACTATTCAGAATTAGTCGAATATAACTGCGAAGCAATATAACTCGATTAGAGAAACGAGGCGAATAAAACTTAAAACGAGCCGCCGCCTCCGCGAGAACCGCCTCCGCCTCCGCTTCTGCCGCTGCTTGAACTCGATTGTTTCGGTTTTGCAACGCGGCTGACCGTAGAATAGAGGTAAAGGTCGCGGCTATGTTCGAGATTGAAACTGTTGGGGCGGACGTATTCGCGCGCGGTGTCGTTGAAACGAACGCTTTTCAGTTGACCTTTCATAACCGAGGTAACAATAAGCGCGACAACCAAGCCGACAGCCAACCAAATCAGCAAATTCGTTCCTATCGAGAAACTCAATTCGTCATTTGCCGCTTCGGCAAATGCATAAAGACCGCCGTAATAGTCGTTAACCCTTAGGTATTCGATAAAATATTCTTCCATCGCCGTTCCCTCGGGGAGTTTCGAATCGCCGAAGAACTCTATGTAATACTTACGTTCCTTTTCGGAAACAACAAGAATCACACCCGATTTGTTTTCGCCCATGCCGTAATTGCCTTGTTGGAACATTGTTACGGCGAAATTATAAGGCGAAACAAAACCAAAAGTTTCGGCGGTGACGATAACAACGTCGTATTCAAATTCTTCGCTCGTCGCATTGAGTCTTACGAGTATCTCCGCTTCTTCGTCGGGAGTAAGCAAATCCGCGCCGTCGATAAGACGGGGATAATTGCTTTCGGCAGAAACCGTCATAAACGGTGTGCACAAAACCAAAGTTGCAAGAAGGAAAACAATAAATTTCTTCATACCGTCAACCTCCTTAAAACAACCAAAACAGATAACTCAAAGCGAAACCAACCGCGCCGATAGCCGCAGTCAGCCCAAAGAGCCAACGTTTATACGCCTTTTTGTCAAGCGGAAGGTTGCCCACGAATTTACCGGTTTGACCGTTCATCGCGAAAACGTACTTTTCGCCCTCATAGGTTGTGTTAAGAAGCCAAACGGGATAAAGCGCGTATGACGAACTGCCGTTTGAAAGTCGCACATTGACCGATTCGGGCGTAACCGAACTGTATCCTTGAACCGTAGCGGCAAAAGTCTGCTCGGTTGTTTTGCGGACACGGTCGTTCGCACGGGCAACGCTTTGTTCGGCATCGACATCGTATTTATCGGCAAAATAACCCGCAAGATAGGCGGTTTGGAAATCTACCGCTTCCGAAAAATCATACGGTTCGATAGATTCCATCAAATCGTCAGCCATCTTGTCACTTCCGTCAACGGGGATTCGGTCAAAACCGATGTCGCCCCTTCGGGTTGCCGAATAGTAGCTCGTTTCGGTATAGATATAATCGCTGTCCGACCAAGATCTGACCTTAGTCGCACGGTATCTCGCATCGGCGTTCGCATCAGCGTTAAAGAGCCAAAACGGAACGTAAATGCCTTTGATTTCATCAATATGGTTTTTGTCCTTAAAAACCTTGGGAAGAAGTCTTTTTCCGCTGATATGCTTGAAATACCCCTCTTTTGCGGCATTTTTGTCGAGTTTGAAAGGAATCACGTAATCGGGCTTTAACGCACCCGAAAGCTGACCTTTCATAACAACGGCGTTATCGCAAAACGGGCATTTTGTAGCGGCAAGGGTTTCGTCGCCGATTATTTCGCCGCCGCAGGAATTACAGATATAAACACGCATTCCCTCGGCTTCGCCCTCGCGCCATTCACTTCCCGGCTCGGTTTCCCAATTTAATTCTTCGCCGCCCTCGCTTTTAAGGTCGTCATCATAGGACTTTAAAGTTTCGGGCTCGAATTCGGTGTCGCAATAGGGACATTTCATGTTTTGACTTTCGGTGTCAAACTCTATTGCGCCGCCGCAGCAAGGACATTTATACTCTTTTAATTCGGACATAAGTACCTCCTTGCAAATTCATAAGGGTTTATTATAATTTATCTCCGCATTCGGGGCAGAATTTGGGAAGCGGTTCACCCTCGGGGAATTTATAACCGCATTTTTCGCAAGCAGATGCAGGTTTCTTTGCGCCACATTCTTGGCAGAATTTACCTGTATTTACTGCACCGCAAGAACAAGTCCAGTTATCTGCTTCGGGTTTCTTCGCGCCGCATTCTTGACAGAATTTGCCCGTTGCGGTAGCTCCGCAAGCGCATTGCCAACCGTTTGCAGTCTGTTGAGGCGCTTGTTGAGGCTGTTGCGCTTGTTGTTGCGCTTGTTGTTGTGCACCCATTCCGTAAAGTTGTTGAGCCGCGTTAAATCCGCCACCGCCCATTGCGTTTGCTGCCATGCCGAATCCCATAAAGCCGGTCATCGCGCCTGCTTCGTTATTAGCCGCTGCTTCCATAGCGTTTGCAGATGCGTCGGTCATTCTGCCTGCCATCATAAACGGATTGCTGCCGAGTGTTGCCGCATCTTCCATTTGATTGATCTTCTTCATATCCTCTTCGGTGAGAGTGATAGGATTCAAGGCAATCGAACCAACCGAAATACCTCTGTTTTCAGACCAATCGGTCTTCAACGCCGCGTTCATCGCGTCTTTGAGTTCTTTCGCTTTTGCAGGAAGTTGTGCAGGGCGCAAACCGAGTTCCGACATAGCGCCGAGCGCGGGTTGAAGCGCGTCGATAAATTCGGTCTTCAACTGTTCGTCGATTTGATCGCGAGTATATTCATATTCAACGTTACCGCAAACCTTTGTATAGAAAAGAAGCGGGTCGGAAATAGTGTAGGAATAGATACCGTTGCATCTTACCTGAACGGTTCTTCTCATGCCGATTTCCTTGTTGACAACGTCAAACATAATCGGGTTCGGAGTACCAAACTTGTTGTTAAGAATTTCTTTTGTATTGAAATAATAAACTCTTTGGTCTTTGCCGGTGTCACCGCCGTAGGTAAATCTCTTACCTATGGTCTTGAAGGTGTTTTTCAAAGATTCGCCGAACGAACCTGCAAAAATGCTCGGTTCGGTGGAGGAGTCATAGGTGAATTCACCGGGTTCAGCGCAAACTTCAACGATTTTGCCCTGTTCGACGATAATCATACATTGTCCGTCGGCTACGGCAATACCCGAACCGTTGGAAATAATATTATCTTCGCCCTTTGTGTTGGAAGAACGGGAAGACGAACGCTTTTGTCCCTTTTTCACCAATACGTTGTTATCGAGCGCATCGCAGTAGAAAAACTCTTTCCATTGGTC
>JAGBUH010000220.1 GCA_017630915.1 Clostridia bacterium | reverse complement strand
TTTATTGAAAGTCAGATAAAGAATAATATGGATATTTCCGACCATGTAAAATTAACGGACATAAAGTTTCATTATCCGACAGATCAAACAACGTTTCGATATGAAGTATTTGTTGGAGAAGTACCGAAATTAGATCAAAGGAAGTTTATCTATGAAACAATTTGTTAATACAAACCCGATAGCATTACATTTTTACAGCCCGGAAGAACTGCTGCCGGACGATAACGGTTGTAAAATCATTATCTATAAATCTGCGTTTGGTGAATTAGCTTGTGATTTCGCGTGTTTTAGTGGGAAACGGTGGTACTCGCTCGTTGGTATAATGGACGATATTATAGCATGGGCGACATTTTCGCCGGATTGGGTAGTATCGGAAAGCGACCGCGACATTTTCGGTTGTAAATAATATAGAAAGGAGGTTTCAACATGAACGCCCTGAAATGGAAACGCGTAACAGCAAATACCGCCTGCGTTTACTATATGGACCGGTCCGGCAAATGGATTAAGGTTCGGGACGAAGCGCCGTTTACTGCGGTAAAAGAGTATATCCGGCAGAACCAGGAACAGATATATCCGTTTATCGTTGCGCAGATCGGCACGCGGGCAAACGCAAAGCGGCACGTATTACGTAAAATTATGGCGGTTGACAAGGACGATGCGACAATGTATTTTAATAAGTGGTTGTCGGATCAGGAAGAACCGCTGACCGGTACAATACAGTTATTGACCGGTAATTGGACTTTGGTAACGGAAGTTGTTACAAATAATTAGAAAGGGGTTAAAGTTATGGATTTGCAGGAAACCGTACAGGGTATGCTTTCAACGGATTATCGGGAAAGGTTCAAAGCAGAATATCAACAGCTTGCGATACGTTGCGACCGATTAAAACAATTCTTATTGAAAATCGAAAGTGACGAAACCGTAAAGCATGATTGCCCGGAAAGCCTGTTGCAGGCACAGTATTACACCATGTGCGAATATTTGCACATATTGGAACAGCGTTCTATTATCGAACATATTAAATTATAAAGGAGAAAACCTATTATGAAAGACAACAAGAAGAAACCCAGCAAGAAACAGAATGATTTTATCGAATTCGAGTTTGAAGGAAATGAATTCAAGTATACCGGCCGCGTATATACGGACCGCGTAAAGGAAACGAAGAAGTGTACCATTACCCCGCTTTCGCTGACCATTAACGGCCTTATCACGATTAAGGGTTGTAAGCTGTTCGAATCGGCAAAAAATAAGTGGCTGCAGTTTCCGCAGTATGAGTATAACGACGAGTATAACGACTATGTATATATCGCAAAAGAATTGAATGACGAACTTGACGAACTTTGCGACGCGATCCGCGAAGCGATTGACGCTTGAAGGGACCGCGGGGAATGGGTAGAAATTCCCGATAATATCGACGATTTGCCATTTGCATAATGACCTTTTCCCCAAGAAGCACGAAAGCCCTTGCATTTGCAGGGGCTTTTGTGTTATGTTCAAATATAGAAAGGAGGTTTTACATTATGAAAGATAAAAGCAAACTTTATATCAACGTTCTTTGCAACGGTACGAAACCTGTTGTAGAGAATGTCGAAAAAGTAAAATCCGAAGAAGTAAAAACCGAAAAGAAAAACAGAAAAAGTAAAAAGGAGAAGTAAAACAATGACAAACAACGAATTAGCAGGAACCGCCGCCGCTTTTGTTGACGTACCGACCTTTTACGAATACGGCGGCTGGGGGCAGACAATGACGCGTTCGGAGCTGGACCGCCTGGCGAACCTTTACCCGAAAAACAGACCGGTAAACTATGACAATATCGGCAAATGGGGTTTTGACTGCATTTGTTATATTAAAGGTTTGTTGTCCGGCGTTACTCCGCTGCATCACGTAAACGACTACAACGCAATTAAAAATTGTCCGATCGGGGATTGTACCAACAAACAGTTTATGGACAAGCTGTACGACTGTGTAAACCCGAAGGACGCCGGGCCGGGTTACGGATTGGCAACGGAGAATCACGCAGCACTCGCGTTAGGCGGCGGGCGCTGGGTTGACGCAAACCGGAGCAATGACCAGGACGGCGTAAAAATCCATAATACCGGTATTGAACAGTTTACGAAATGCGGTAAAATTCCCGGCGTTGAATATCTGGCAGAACCGATACCGGAGGAACGCGCCGTACTTATGGATTTTGTTACCTGGCTGGTTGATACATATTTACGTTCGGAGGTATAGAAAAATGGGAATTAATGAAATTTTAACAGCGATTGCAACCGTTGGTTTTCCGATTGTCGCTTGCTGCGCTATGGCGTTCTTTTTCTCACGCGTGAACGACAATTATAGAAATGATATTAAGGAAATCAACGCGCAGCACAAAGCAGAAATGGACGCAATGACACAGGCCATAAACAATAACACCATGGTTATACAACGCCTGGTTGACAGAATGGACGGTGAAAATAATTGAAAGTAAGATTTTATTCATTTTCAAAACGTTTTAATTCTACGGCACAGCCGGTAAGCGAAACGTATACAGAAAAAGAATGTTTATTGAAAGAGAACACAAGCGAACATGATCCGGTACTTGAAGTTGCCGGCGCGCCGGTTCCTTCCTGGAATTATGCTTATATCCCTGATTGGGGAAAACTGTATTTTGTTCGTGATTTTGTAAGTGTTTCAAACGGACTTACCGACTATATATGCCAGGAAGACGTAATGGCAACATTCCGATCTAACGTCAGAACGAAACAATATGTAGCGTTTGCGTCCGATTCTTCCGTATATGATAAGTACAAAGTAGACAGCCGGTTAGCCGTTTCACAGGTTAAGACGGTTTCACGTGTAACGCAGTCTTCAAGCCTGTTCAGCAGCGTAGGAACGTATATTCTTTCCGTTTATAACAATAACGCATTTACGGATATTGTCGGTTTTGCGACGTCTTACGCACTTACAACGGCACAAATGGCAGAACTCCGGCAGAAGCTCGGAGGCGGTAATATATGGGCAGATATTGGAACTTTTATGAACGGTCCGGCAATGGGCGCTATTCTCGGCTGTGTATGGGTTCCGTTTATCGTGACCAGCGCACACGGTACGCAGACAACAAGTATACAGATCGGTAATCAGGCAATAACATTATCAAGTAATGCAATTCGCATTAACGGATACGTAACAGAAAGCGAATCTGTCGCGCTGACCATTTCCGGAGTGCTTCGGGACGATTTCCGAAGAAGCGAGCCGTATACTTCCGCAAATCTGCATTTGCCCGGCGTCGGCTGTATTGATTTAAATTTGTCCGACTGGATAACGGCGGCACAAATACAGATTTCTACAATCTTTGAAATTCCGACCGGTAACGTACTTTATATTCTTCGCGATCCTGACGGGGCAATCATACAAACGGCCAGTTGCTGCATGGCTGCACAATGTCCGCTTGGACAGATCACAAACAATATGCAAGGCGTCGTAAATTCCGTCGGCGGTTTTCTTGGCGGCGCTGCAGCGCTTGCAACGGGGCTTGTTAATCCGACTTTGGCAGCCGGCGCAATGCTTGCTTCCGGCGCGTCTGCCGTATTGAACGCAAACCGCAGGGCGCCCAGCGTTTCCGGTCACGTAGGCGGGCGTCTGAATTCGCTTGTCGATTCTTACGAGCTTACCATATATGAAGTGCAGACAGAAAACCCGCTTGATTCCGACTACCGCGCTTTAAAAGGTTTACCCGTCGGAAAAGTTGTTGATTTAAGCGCGATAACCGGTTTTTGCCAGTGTGACGGGGCAAGCGTCAGTATTCCCGGTTCCGCGCTGGAAGCGGAAGAAATCAATAACATTATGAACAGTGGTTTCTTTATAGAATAGTCAGAATATTCGGAATATTGACAGACAATTATATTTGTGCTATGTTTAGTATAACAGCGGGGGCATACGGCCCCGGATCAAACTCGTAGGAGTGGGAAGCCTGCCTGATCAGCAAACAAGCCCCCGCAGTTAATAAAAAGAAAGGAAACGCCTATTTATGATTATTGGAGATTTAGTAACATTAGCAAAGGCCGGTTACACTCCGGCACAGGTAAAAGAAATTCTTGCACTTCAGGAGCCGAAAGCGGAAAGCAAACCGGAGGAACCGGCGGCGATCATTCCGAAAGAGGAACAGCAACCCGAACCGGAGAACAAACAGCCGGAAGCAGAAGCGAAAGAAGTTAAGAATAGCGAAGCGGAATTGCAAAGCACGATTGAAAGCCTGAAAGCAGAACTTGAAAAAGTGAAAAGCGATTTAGCCGAAGCACAAAACGCAAACGTTCGCCGGGACAATTCCGGCAACAAACCGGACAGGACGCAGACAATCAATGATATTGTTCGCGCCTTTATGTAAAATGAAAGGAGATTAAAACTATGCCGGGACGTACTCTTACCCCCCTTGACTGCTACCAGCTTATTAACGCGATTGCAGCCGAAGCAACCGGCCAGGACGGAACCTTGACCGCTGTCAATACGTCAACGTTCGTTTCTGTCGGTGAAAGCATTTTGCGTACAGGAACAGAAAATACCCTGAACGCAATTTCTCTTGTACTCGGCCGTACTTTTATGGCCGTCAGACCTTACGAAGCAAAACTGCGTATTGTAAACGCGATTAACAGCGGACTTTACGCAAACCGCGTAAGAAAAATTTCGTATCTTTCCAGATACGCGCAGCCGTCCGGCGCATTCAATACGGACCTGTATACGAACCATGCTATGGGTTACGATAACAACAGCAACGGCGGTTCTTCTGTCGCTTCCATGTGGGAACAGAACCAGCCCGTACCGCTTGAAATGAATTTCGCCGGGTCGTCCGTATGGGACGATTCTACAACCGTTTACGAAAAGCAGCTGCAGGCCGCTTTCCGTGACGAAGCAAGTTTTGCCGATTTCATGGGCGGTATCATGACCGAAAAGGGCAATGACATTGAAAGCGAAAAGGAAGCATTCAACCGCGCAACGCTTCTTAACTTTATGGCCGGTATTTACGACCTGACCGCGGTTACCGGCGGCGCAATTGACATGACAGCAGCTTACAACGCCTGGGCGGGAACTTCTTACACCCGCGCGCAGCTGCTTTCTACGTATCGCAAAGAATTCCTGGGCTTTTATGTTGCTACCGTTAAGAAGCTGTCGAACCAGCTTACCAACCGCAGCATGAAATATCACTGGTCCCCGTCGAAGACCATTAACGGTGTAACGTATAATCTTCTGCGCCACACTCCCAAGAGTAAGCAGAAACTTATTATGTTCCGTCCGTTCTGGATTGATGCGGAAAGCCTGGTACTGCCGGAGATTTTCAACGATCAGTACTTGAAGATTGATAATTTCGAAGCGGTTGACTTCTGGCAGGACGAACTTGTACCGGCCGGTATCAACATTACGCCCGCGATTCCGGACACGTCCGATCCGACGACGCAGACCGCCGGCGCTGCTGTAGCGCTTGATTATGTACTTGGTGTTCTGTATGACGAAGACGCGCTGCTTGTTGATTACCAGCTTGACAGCTCGTACAGCACGCCTGTAGAAGCAAGAAAGCAGTACCGGAATATCTGGTGGCACTTCAAGAAGAATGCGATTAACGACTTTACCGAAAACGGCATTCTGCTTTATATGGGTTAATCCGTCGAAAAATCATAATAGGCAGCAGACAAGCCCGGCACAACAACCGGGCTTGTTTGCAAACGGAGGTATAAAACTATGGGAAATTTCGGTTATATCCCTTTGAATTATGAACAGATCGACATTGCAGCCGGTACGTACTTTCCGTCACAGGTAAAAGCGTATAACAACCAGGCGTTCATGTTCTGGCAGCGCGCTTTCTTTCAGCGGGCTTGTTCTACCATGATTATTAAACTGCCGAAGCGCTGGCGCCGGTATAAGGACTTCTTCTATTGGTGTTTGTTCGCGTACGGTTTCGTCGGTGTTTCGCATGACGCGGTACGCGGCGACTGGTTCAACCCCGGAACGCTGAACGGTTACGACTTCTATTACCAGCCGACACAGTTTATACTTTCCAACCCGAATATCAAAAGCGGGGAAAAGCAGATATACGAAATCGGCACGCAATGCGAAATTATAAAATTAACGCCCGATTTCCGCGGGATATTCGATATTATTACATATTGCGCGGAAAAGGCGGCCTGTATGGACGTAGCAATCAATACGGCTATTATTAACTCGAAACTTGCGTTTTTCTTCGGTGCAAAGAATAAAGCGGCAGCCGCGGTATTAAAGAAACTTTTCGATAAGATCAACGCGGGCGAACCGGCGGTTTTCTTTGACAGCAAGTTAGCGAACGACGGAACCGATAAGGACCAGCCCTGGCAGGAATTCACGCGCAGCGTGAAAGACAGTTATATTTTAACGGACCTGCTTCGGGACTTCCAGACCATTATAAATATGTTTGATAATGAAATTGGCATTCCGACGATCCCTTATCAGAAGAAAGAACGACTTGTTACCGACGAAGCAAACAGCAAGCAGCTTGACGCGACGAGCCGCGCCGTTGTCTGGTTCGAAACGCTTTCAAATTCGATTGAACTTGCAAACGAATTTTTGAAGCTTACCGGCGAAGACGCTTTGAGCGTGAAACTTCGTTTCACTCCGGAAGAAACAAAGGAGGTAAGCGAAAATGGCACACAGTAAAATAACGCTTGTCGGCCTGTACCGTTTTCTTGATCAGGAAGGCGACGACCTTTTCGCGGAAATGATATTGCCCGCCGACATTGACCGGCAGACCTTTATTGATTCCGTAATGTTACGCGGGGCAGAATTTGAAATTCTGTACGCAGAACCGGAAACAATGAAATACGCAATCGGCGCATGGTCCAAAAAGTGGCAGCGGACGCTTGAAAAGTGGGCGCACGTTCTCGCAATGGATTATAACCCGTTAGAAAACTATGACCGCATGGAATCATGGAGCGACGCCAGGAGCGCGAACGGAAAGCAGAAGGGCAGCGCGTCCGACGCTTCCGTTATGAACGGAGAAGCGGAAAACGAAGAAAAGCGCGCAGCGTATGACAGCGCGACATATTCCCCGCTTAACAAGAACGAAAACAAATCCGGCAATACTACTTCTTCCGCTTCCGTAACGAATGCGGAAACGGAGAACGCCGAAAGCGCTTTGCACTCCGGGCGAATCCATGGTAATATTGGTGTAAAAACGACACAGTCAATGTTAGCGGAGGAAACGCAGGTAGCAAGAATTAACGTATACGAAAGCGCCGCCGATCTGTTCTTGACGGAACTTTGCATTTATACGTATTAAGGAGGTTTACCATGTTTGTAGTATTCAAGCATAAAACGAACTTTAACCAGGTACAGTATACCGGCGTTAAGAACATTTCATTTAACGGAACGACCTATACTGTCACGTTAGCAGACGATACAACAGCGTCTTACAACGCGTCAGATTGGCATATTTGGCAGTTTAATTAACAGGAGGTAAAACACTATGTCTTTCGTTAATAAGTACCCGTATACGGACTTTCACGAACTCAATCTTGATTGGATTTTGGACCGTATACATAAACTTGGCGTTGATATGGACGAATTCAAGGCGTTGAATACGATCACGTTTTCCGGTGTCTGGAACATTACGCAGCAGTACCCAGCCTGGACCGTTGTAAATGATAACAATTTGGGTTACATTTCCATACGTCCGGTTCCGGCTGGTATTACCATTTCCAATACGGATTATTGGGCAAGTATTGTTGATTATTCCGCAGAACTTGCGGGCATTCACAACGATATTACAAACCTGCAAAATGACGTCGCAGACATTAACGCCGAACTTTCCGACGGGAAATGGGTTTTCTTTGGTGATTCGTACCAGAATTACGCGGATTGGTATTCAAAAGTATGTGCTGATTTGAAGCTCACGAACAATGTAAACGCATTTTATGCGGGCGCGTCCGGACATGGTTTCACGGTTTCCGGTATGACCTGGGAAAGCGATTTCGACACTTTCTGCGCCGGACGTACCGACCTTGCCGAATTCAAGCACGTTATTGTATGCGGCGGCTTGAACGATTCCGTACCGGCTGTTCTGACTTCCGACGCCGCAACACTTCGTACCGCTATAAATTCGTTCTTTGCAGACGTACAAAGCAAGATGCCCAACGCGACCGTATCCGTTGGTTATATCGGCAGCGCGGAAAGTGACAGCGGCGTACTTGCCGGGCGTGACAATGATAACAGAATGCTGGCAATCTATGTTTATCATGATCAGGTAACGAAGAACAAAGGAAAAGTGCTTCAAAACGTCGAATACATAATGCACAGTCACACGCAATTTGAAAGCGATGGTTTACACCCGAAAAGCGGTATCGGTGACGTAATGGGCCGTTACATTGCAGAAGCAATTCTAAACGGCGAATGTCACGTACTGGACTTCCTGAACGACGCCGGCACGTTAAACTTTGTAGATAGTGAATTGAAGATTTACGGCGGCGTAAATAACATAATTGATAACGGAGTTTCTAAACTCGTTATGAATACGATATTTACCGGAACCGTATTAACAGCATTTACTATCGGCTCGACGTATACCGATCTGGGCGAGATCCCGACTAAAATATTCATGCGTAACACGAAAGAAGTACCGGCCGTTGCGATCACGTCCGACGCTTCAAACGCTTACGAATTGAAAGTATATGCGAAGATTGAAAACCGCCGTTTGAAAATCCGTTCCGCTGAATTTTCGAACAGGAACACGCAAAAAACACTTACCGTCGGAGCGTCGAACCGGCTCGACCTGGGCACGATAACATTCATAGAAGATACGCTCGAAACTATGTAACAGCATTCGAACAAAGGGCCTTGCAGCAATGCAGGGCCTTTTCTTTTGCACTGTAGCACATTATATGTACGTCGTAGCGCGACAGTTTGCACGTCGTCCTGCGGGCCGTTGGGGAACTTTGCATATATACCCCCCTCTTGTCTTCCAC
>JAGBUH010000219.1 GCA_017630915.1 Clostridia bacterium | reverse complement strand
GGAATACGTTGCCGTTATATGCATTATGATATCGACACGATGGAAAGAATGGATATTCTGCGCGGACTCCGTGCAGGTGAATTTGACGTGCTTGTCGGGATAAACCTTCTCCGTGAAGGTTTGGACCTTCCCGAAGTTTCGCTTGTTGCGATACTTGATGCCGATAAAGAGGGATTTTTGCGAAGCGAAATTTCGCTAGTCCAAACGATAGGCAGAGCGGCAAGAAATGCCGAAGGCAAGGTTATAATGTATGCCGATACCGAAACCGATTCTATGAAACGCGCAATCGGCGAAACCAACCGCCGCCGCCGTATTCAAGAGGCGTATAATAAAGAACACGGCATTACTCCCAAAACGATTGTCAAGGATATAAGAGCGCCTATCGAGATAACCTCGAAGAAGGAAGCCGAAAAACTTGAAAAGAACAAGAAGTTAAGTAAAGACGAAAAGAAGAAACTTATATATAAACTTACCGCCGATATGAAACGCGCCGCGAAGGACCTCGATTTCGAAACCGCCGCGTTTATCCGCGATAAGATAAGAAGATTGATGTAGGTGAAATATGTCAGATAAAATAACCGTAAAAGGTGCAAGAGTTCACAACTTAAAAGACGTCAACGTGACGATACCGAGGGACAAGTTGGTTGTGTTTACGGGACTTTCGGGTTCGGGTAAATCAAGCCTTGCTTTCGACACCCTTTATGCCGAAGGCCACCGCCGTTTCGTTGAATCGCTGTCGTCTTATGCAAGAATGTTTTTGGGGCAATTAGATAAACCTGACGTTGACCTTATTGAAGGTCTTTCGCCGGCAATTTCTATCGACCAAAAAACAACGTCGAGAAACCCACGTTCGACCGTCGGTACGGCGACCGAAATATATGACTACCTCCGTCTTCTCTATGCAAGAATCGGTATTCCGCACTGTCCCATTTGCGGTGAACCGATTAAACAGCAATCGGTTGACGAAATCGTTTCGCAGATAACCGAACTCGACGAGGGAACTCGTTTTATGGTTCTCGCACCCGTCGTTTCGGCGAAGAAGGGTATGCACGAAAAGGTTTTCGAAGACGCGAGAAAAAGCGGTTATGTCCGTGTACGCGTTGACGGGATTATGTATGACCTTTCTGAAAACTTTGCTCTTGATAAGAATATAAAACACGATATCGATATCATCGTTGACCGCCTTGTTATGCGCGGTGACATTCGTTCGCGTCTTGCCGAAAGTATCGAAACTGCCTCGAAACTCGCAAACGGCATAATCAAGATACTTTTCCCCGATGCGAGTGAAGATGATAACGAAATGATATTTTCTCAAAACTATGCTTGTAAAACACACGGCGTTTCGATTGGCGAACTCACTCCGCGTATGTTCTCGTTCAATAACCCGTCGGGTGCTTGCGAGGCGTGTGGCGGTTTGGGCGAAAATAACGTCTTTTCGGAAGAAAAACTTATCCCCGACCGCAGTTTGTCTATCTTTGCAGGCGCAATTGTTTGTAACGGTTTTAAAAGTGCCGAACCGGGTGGATATTTGGCGGAACTGATAAATTCCGTCGGCAGATATCACGGTTTTGATGTTCATACTCCAATTGATAAATATTCCGAAGAAGCATTTAATATCCTGATGTACGGCAACAAGCGTAAGCGCACCTCGGTCAGCGAACCGTCGTTCAAAGGGGTTATCGGTATGCTTGACCACCGCTATAAGATGGGCGGAGGATATGAATCGCGAGATTATTACGAGCAGTTTATGGATTTCATTCCTTGCCCCGAATGTCATGGCAGACGTTTGAAGAACGAGGCACTTGCCGTAACGGTTGGAGGAATTAACATTTCGGAACTTTGTAATATGTCTGTTATCAACGCGCGTAAGTTTTTTGCGACGTTGAAACTGACCAAAACCGAAACCGAAATCGCAAAAGAGATATTAAAAGAAATCAACGAAAGACTTTCTTTTCTCGAAAATGTGGGTTTGGGTTATCTTACTCTTTCGCGTAAAGCGGGTTCGCTTTCGGGCGGTGAGGCGCAACGTATCCGCTTGGCAACCCAAATAGGCAGTTCGCTTGTCGGCGTTATGTACGTTCTTGATGAGCCGAGTATAGGTTTGCATCAACGCGATAACAGAAAACTTATCAATACACTAAAAAAATTGCGCGATATCGGCAACACCGTTTTGGTGGTCGAACACGACGAAGAAACTATTGAAGAAGCCGATTATATCGTCGATATCGGCCCCGGTGCAGGTATTCACGGCGGTGAAGTTGTGTTTACGGGCACTCCTGCACAGATTAAAAAATGCAAACATTCGATTACGGGACAATACCTTTCTGGCGCAAAAGCAGTTACGGTTCCGACAGTCAGACGTAAAGGAAACGGCGGATTTATAACCGTTGTCGGCGCAAGAGAAAATAACTTGAAGGATATCGACGTTACGATTCCGCTCGGCAAGTTTGTCTGTGTCACGGGTGTTTCGGGTTCGGGTAAATCCTCGCTTGTTAATGCCGTGCTTTATAACACACTTGCGCGTAAACTCGGACGAGCATCGCTTATTCCGGGTAAGCACACCGAAATCGTCGGCATAGATAATATCGATAAAATAATACAAATCGACCAATCGCCAATAGGACGAAATCCGCGTTCTAACCCTGCGACTTATATCGGACTTTTCAATGATATACGCGCTGTGTTTGCTTCTACTCCCGATGCGAAAGCGCGTGGTTACAGCGAGGGAAGATTCTCGTTTAACGTAAAAGGCGGTCGGTGCGAATCCTGCCGTGGCGACGGCACGTTGACCATCGAAATGCACTTCTTGCCCGACGTTTACGTCACTTGCGACGTATGTAAGGGTAAGAGATATAACCACGAAACCCTTGAAATTAAGTATAAGGGCAAATCGATTTATGACATACTCGAAATGACCTGCGACGAGGGACGTGAGTTTTTCCAAAACTATCCGTCTATCAAGCGTAAGTTGGACACCCTTTGCGACGTCGGTTTAGGTTACGTTAAAATCGGACAGCCTGCTACCACTCTTTCGGGCGGTGAGGCGCAACGCGTTAAGTTGGCAAACGAACTTGCAAAACGCGCCACGGGCAAAACGCTTTACGTGCTTGACGAACCGACAACGGGTTTGCATACCGACGATGTAAATAAACTTGTGAGCGTGTTGCAAAAGTTGGTTGACGCAGGTAACTCAGTCGTTGTTATCGAGCATAACCTCGACCTTATAAAGACCGCCGACTATATCATCGACCTCGGTCCCGACGGCGGTGATGCAGGCGGACGCGTTGTAGCAAAGGGTACACCCGAAGAAGTTGCCGCCAACGAAGACAGTTATACAGGATTTTATTTGAAGGAGAAGTTAAAGTGATAGATTACGAAAAATATGCTCCTCTGCTTGCCAATGTTGAAAAACCGGGCAGATATATCGGCGGTGAATACGGTTCGGAAATCCCGAACCCCGAAACAGCCGAACTCCGCGTTTGTTTTTGTTTCCCCGATACCTACGAAATCGGTATGTCGAATCTCGGCATAAAGATTTTGACGGGCTGTTTTAACAACAGCGGATATATCAGTTGCGAACGCTCGTATATGCCTTGGCCCGATATGAGAGAGCAACTTATAAAACACAATATGCCACTTTATGCGCTCGAAAGCGGAGATGCTTTGAACGTGTTTGATATTATTGCATTTACTTTGCAATACGAACTTTGTTATACCAACGTTCTCTCAATGCTCGGCTTGGGCGGAATTCCTGTTTTGTCAAAAGACAGAACTGATAAAGACCCGATTGTTGTCGCAGGCGGTCCTTGTGCATACAACCCCGAACCTATCGCCGATTTTGTCGATGTATTTTCGATTGGCGAAGGCGAAGAAGCGCTTTTGGAATTTACAGCGCTTGTACGCGATTGCAAAAAGCAAGGATTAAGCAGGGAAGAAACCCTGTTCCGTGTTTCGCAATTAGAGGGCTTTTACGTTCCTACACTTTATGACGTTGAATATAACGAAGACGGCACGATTATGTCGTTTGAACCCAACCGAGAGGGCGTACCTAAGTCGGTTAAAAAACGTATTATCGAAAATCTTGACGAAGCATATTTCCCTTGCAAATGTTCAGTTCCTTTCTTAGAAACCGTACACGACCGCGTTATGCTCGAAGTTTTTCGCGGTTGTATTCGCGGTTGCCGTTTCTGTCAAGCAGGTATGATTTACCGTCCTTATCGTGAAAAATCCCCCGAAGTTTTGAATCAAAACGCGCGTGAAGCGATTGACCATTCAGGTTATTCCGAAATTTCGCTTACCTCGCTTTCAATAAGCGACTATACCCACCTTCGCGAACTTATCGACGGTTTGCTTGATTGGACCGACAAGAAAAACGTTAACCTTTCGCTTCCGTCAATGCGAATCGATAATTTCTATGAAGAACTTTTGGAAAAAGTGTCGTCTGTCCGTAAAAGCGGTCTGACTTTCGCGCCCGAAGCGGGAACACAACGTTTACGCGACGTTATCAATAAGAATATAACCGAAGATGAGATAATAAGTGCTTGTGAAAAGGCGTTTGACGGTGGAAGAAATAGTTTAAAGCTCTATTTTATGAACGGTCTTCCCACCGAAACCGATGAGGATATCTGCGGTATCGCTCAACTCGGACAAAATATTGTTGATACATATTATTCTAAAAAACGTTTCGGGGGCGGACGCGGTGTCAACGTGACGGTTAGCGTTTCCTGCTTCGTTCCGAAGCCGTTTACTCCGTTCCAATGGGAACCGCAGGACAGTTTAGAAGAACTCGAACGTAAACAGCAACTCCTAAAATCCGAAATAAAGACGAAGAAGATATCATATAAATATCACGATGCTCGTGTTTCGCGTATCGAGGCGGTTTTTGCGCGCGGTGACAGAAAATTAGGACGCGCTTTGCTTGAAGCCTATAACCGAAATATGATGCTCGACGGCTGGGACGAATATTTTAGTTACGACAAATGGATTGACGTGTTTGAATCTTGCGGTATTGACGCATCGTTCTATGCAAACCGCCGTTTTGGTATCGACGAGATACTTCCTTGGGACTTTATCGATATCGGTGTCACCAAGAAGTTCATGAAACGCGAATACGAAAAATCGCAAAACGCCGAAACCACACCCGATTGCCGTACAAAGTGTTCGGGTTGCGGCGCTTCGAGCTTGTGTAACGGTAAATGTGTTTGCGACGGAGGTAAGGAAAATGGCTGATATCCGTGTCTGTTTCACCAAAATGGGCAAACTTAAATATATATCGCATCTCGATTTGCAACGTGCTATTCACAGAATGTTGATAAGAAGCGGTTTGCCTATATCTCACACCGAGGGCTTTAACCCTCACCCGAGATTGAATATCGCGCTTCCGCTTTCGATTTATCAAGAAGGCGAACGCGAATTGTTTGATTTCCGTGTCACCGAAGACGTTTCGGTTGACGTGATTAAAGAAAAATTGCAAAAATCTGCTTTTCCCGAAATGGAAATCGTTTCGGTAGAAATTGCCGTTGGCAAACTTGCAACGAAACGTGCGGTTTGGCGTATCGAAACCGAAAGCGAACTTTCGGCAGACGAAATTAAAACAGCACTTGACGGCGAAATGATAGTCACCAAACGCACCAAAAACGGCGAAACGCAGGTTGATATATCACCTATGGTGAAATTCGTATCTGCCGAAAAGCAAAATGATATTATGATTTTGCGTGTTGAACTTCCTGCGGCAGGGAATGATTATTTGAATCCGTCATACGTTACCGCGTTTTTTGGAGATAAGTTGACGGTATTGCGTGTTGTTCGTGAGAATATTGTATTTTAATGTAAATTTCTATTGATATCGAGCGCTTTGTCTGCTATAATCATAATGATATGAAATATAATACTTTAAACTCACCTAAAAAAATAATAACCTTGTTACTCGTCACGTTTTTCGTGATGACGTTTGCATCTTGCAGTAACGATTCCGACGTTGATTCACAAAGCGATTTATCGTCGCAGGAATCGGTCGCTGAATCAATAGCTGAATCGACATTTGACGTTGATGACGCAATCCAACTTGTGGAACTTGATAAAACGGTTATTGATATGTTTATCAATAATTCGCTTTGCAACGATAAGTCTGACGAAGCGGTTGCCGTAACATCGGGCGAATACGTCAATTTCGATGCGGTTGAATCTCTGCTTGATTCGGTGTATATAGCAAACGGCAATAACAAAGAAATGTTTCTTGCGTATCCCGAAGGACACACCCCGTCGGTTTCGAATGTTGACGGAAAGACCTTTGTGTTTAATCATATCGGGAGCAAGTATGACGATTTTATCGTAACGTCTTCTATTGCCGTATCCGAGTCGGAAAATGAAAACGAAATGATAATCAAGGCAAAAACCGAATTGGGAAAAGACGTTGAACTAAAAGCGGTTTGTGAAAACGAAAAATGGCTTTTGGAATCGAGTTTATATTTAGTCAATAAAGTTGAAACTTCAAAAACCGATTCAAAATTCCCATTGTCTGATTACGGTTCATTTATGGAATATTCGGGCAAGGTGCTTGTTATCGAGTTGTTCGTGTCGGATAGCGCAAGCGGATTCACGTCGGTCGAAGAAAAAGAGTTTCATTCCCGTGTTGAAAAAGCTTTTAACTACATAACCGAACAGGCAGAAACTTACGGAAAAGAAGTTACGGTCGATTACAAATCTACATATTTTGAACATTTCGGAACAATCGGTCCGAATGTGTTGGATTTCGACCTCGTTTTTGCTGAAACGGGTTTTGGTACGTTGCAAAAATTTGCGGATGCGAATTGCGACCTTGCGGCATACGATAATTACGTTTTCGTTGTCTGCATGGATAAAGACATCAAGCCTTCGTTTTCTTGTTATGACGGAAGCGACCAAACGCAACTTTATTTTGCCGAACGTGCTGTAATAGGTAAGAATTCAACCGATGTCGAAATATGCGTTTCGGTTCTACGGCTGTTGGGCGCGTACGGCTTTGATGAAGGTATTTGCGACGAATATACCGAATCTCTTTATAACGCCTATTTTCCGCATGACATTATGGTTTCGGGAAGCCTTACATTTTCGAAAATGTCACCTGTGACCGCGTATGCTTGCGGTATCACAGAGGAACTTGACCCCCTTTACCGCGTGTTTTTTTACGAATAAACATAGATTAAATAAGTTGAAAAGCGAGGGAATTTAAAATGGCAAATCAGTACAAACGTGTTCTCGTCAAATTAAGCGGCGAAGCGCTTTCGGGCGAGGGCGGCAAGATTTTAAACGGAGATATGCTCGTTTCGGTTGCCGATAAACTTGCCCGTCTTGTAAAAGAAGGTGTGCAGGTGTGCGTGGTAATCGGCGCAGGCAATATCTGGCGCGGTGCAAGACAAAACGGACTTGACGTTGACCGTGTTCGCGGTGACCACATGGGTATGCTCGCAACCGTTATAAATTCTCTTGCGATGCAGGATTATATTATCAAAACAGGCGTTAATGCGCATGTTATGAGTGCCGTCAGCATACAGCAGTTTTGTGAACCCTATTCGCAATATAAGGCTATCGAATATCTTGAAAAGGGTGAAATCGTTATCCTTTCCTGCGGTGTCGGTTATCCCTATTTCTCGACCGATACCGGCATGATGCTTCGTGCGGCGGAATTGAAATGCGATGCGGTACTTTCCGCAAAGAATGTTGACGGTGTTTATGATAAAGACCCCAACAAATATCCCGATGCAAAGAAATTTGATGATTTAACTTATACCGAAATGCTTTCGCTCGGATTGAAAGCAATTGACCAAAGCGCAGCCGCAATCGGCGAAGAATGCGGAACAAAAACGGTAATCTTTGCACTTTCCGATCCCGAAAATATCGTTCGTGCCGCAAGAGGCGACGAAATCGGTACATTACTTCATAAATAATAAAATTCAACATAAACAATTAACAAGGAAGGTATTTACAAATGTTTGACGTTAAACCCTTTGAAGAAAAAATGAAAAAATCCATCTCGGTACTTGAAGAAGATTTTGCTACCATCAGAGTAGGCAGAGCAAGTTCGAAAGTTCTTGATAAAGTTATGGTTTCTTATTACGGTTCTCCTACCAATCTTGAAGGCGTTGCTACCATCAAAGCGACCGATGCGAGAACTTTGGTTATCACTCCTTGGGAAGCAAACATGGTTAAAGAAATCGAAAAGGCAATTCTTGCTTCTGACGTAGGAATCACTCCTACCAATGACGGCAAATGCGTTCGTCTTGTTTTCCCCGCGCTCACCGAAGAACGCAGAAAAGAACTCACCAAGAAAACCGCAAAAATGGGCGAAGACTGCAAGGTTGCAATTCGTAACATCCGTCGTGATGCAAACGATGCTGCAAAGGCTGCTAAAAAGAATTCGGAACTTACCGAAGATGAACTCAAAACAGCAGAAAAGAACATTCAGGATATGACCGACAAACTCATCAAAGATGTTGATGCAGCTGTTGCTAAAAAAGACAAGGAAATCATGGAAATCTAATCCATCATAAAACATTTTCGAGGTCTGTCATGTCAGAACTTAAACTTCCGCGTCATATAGCGATAATAATGGACGGGAATGGACGTTGGGCAAAACAACGTCTTCTCCCTCGTACCGCAGGACATAAGGTCGGTTTGGATACGTTTGTCGATATTTCGGATGCCTGTATCGAAATGGGCATTGAATATCTGACTGTCTACGCCTTTTCGTCTGAAAACTGGAACCGTTCGTCTGATGAAGTCGGTGCGCTCATGGAACTCATGAGCAAAGGTATCACCAAATACGAGCCCGAATTGGTCAAACGCAACGTAAAGTTAAAACTTTTAGGCGATATCGACCGCTTTGAACCGAAGTATCGTAATGCGTTGTTAGGCGTTCAAGAACGATTGAGCAAAAACGACGGTATGACGCTTTGTATATGCCTTTCTTACGGCGGAAGGCAGGAACTTGTACACGCGTTTAACGAACTTATCAAGGAAGGGAAGACCGAAATTACGGCGGAAGACGTTGAAAGACATCTCTATTCCGCAGGTGTTCCCGATCCCGATTTGGTGATTCGTACCAGCGGTGAATACCGCATTTCAAACTTTTTGCTTTGGCAATCGGCATACGCTGAATATTATTTTGCAGACGTATATTGGCCCGATTTCAATAAAGATGAGTTGATTAAGGCTATCGAATCCTATAATAAACGCGAACGCCGTTATGGGAGGTAAATAATATGCTTACAAGAATAATTACCGCAGTTGTTGCACTTGCGGTATTTGTACCCATACTTTGCTTCGGCGGTATTTGGGGTGCCGGAATTTTGTTTGCAATCATTTGCGGTTTTTCGATTTATGAAATGCTTATGTGTTGCGGACTGCACAAGAAGTGGATACTTTCTGTTCCTTCTGTGCTCTTTTCCGCGTTTTGTGCTTTGTTGCCCGTAATGCTTTTCCCTCATATTTTGATTATTATTGGTTTCACGCTTGCTGTGATTCCTATCGTACTTATATGCTTTTTGTTTTACGGCGTTGCTGCACATAAAACCGTCAATATCGAAAGATTGATGATGTTTTTTGCACTCGCAATTTACATCGTGGCAGGTTTTGCGTCACTTTCTTTATTACGTGCATTTTACGGTATATGGATTGTCGTTTTGGTGCTTTGTGTTTCTTGGTTTACCGATACTTTCGCTTATTTCGGCGGTTTGCTTTTCGGCAAGAAAAAACTTTGCCCCGAAATTTCTCCAAAAAAAACGGTTGCCGGTGCAATATCGGGTACTCTTTTCGGTACTGTTGCAGGAATCGTTGTGTCTTATTTGTTCACAAAAACAATCACATGGGGGTTGTTCGCATTTCCGCTTTCGATAATAAGTCAATTCGGCGACCTTACCGCATCTATCGTAAAACGTCATTTCGGCGTTAAAGATTACGGTAAAATTTTTCCCGGTCACGGCGGTATTTTGGACAGATTTGACAGCATTATCCCCACGTCTGTTGTTATGGCGGTTATAATTGTTGGCATCGAAACGTATGCATGGTTGTTTTAAATAATATTGGGTATAAATAAATGGGAAAATCTATTTCATTGCTCGGCTCAACGGGCTCAATAGGAACTCAAACTCTTGATGTGGCGCGAAACCTTGGGCTTCGCGTCACTGCGCTTTCGGCACATTCAAACGCTAAACTTTTGGCAGAACAATGCCGTGAATTTAAACCGAAAACGGTGTGTATCGGCGAAGCAAAGTATAACGAACTTAAACTTTTGCTTAACGATATGGAAGTTAATATAATCTGCGGCGATGAGGGTTTGTTGGAAATTTCAAGTGAGGATGAATCCGAAACGATAGTAAACGCCGTTATCGGTATGAAAGGGCTTTTGCCGACGATAACCGCAGCTAAAAAAGGCAAGAAAATCGCATTTGCAAATAAGGAAACACTTGTTGCAGGTGGGAAATTGGTTACCGATGCCGTCAAAGAGGGCGGTGCGGTGTTGCTTCCCGTTGATAGCGAACATTCAGCGATATTCCAATGCCTAAACGGTGAAAAGGATTTGAAAAAGATTCTTCTTACCGGTTCTGGCGGTCCGTTTATCGGCAAGGATAGAGCGTTTTTGGAAACCGTAACACCCGAAATGGCGGTTCGTCATCCGCGTTGGAATATGGGCAAAAAGATATCGGTTGACAGCGCGAGTTTAATGAACAAAGGTTTGGAACTTATCGAAGCTGTGCATCTTTTCGGCGTCGAACCCGATCGTGTCGAGGTTGTTATTCACCCTCAAAGCATCGTACATTCGCTTGTAGAGTTTATGGATAACGCTGTTGTCGCTCAACTTGGCGTTCCCGATATGCGTATCTGTATTCAGTATGCACTAACCTATCCCGAACGTGTTCCTTCTCCTGCCGACAGTTTGGATTTGTTCGGCAAGGAACTTACGTTCCAAAAACCCGATGAAATTAACTTTCCTCTGCTTCCGCTTGCGAGAAAAGCAATTACTCGCGGCGGAAATAATCCTGCCGTTATGAACGGCGCAAATGAAGAAGCGGTTGCACTGTTCCTCGACCATAAAATCGGATTTACGCAACTCTTCGATCTCGTAATAAATGCAACCGAAAACGTTGAATTTATCGAAAATCCCACACTTGACGATATTTTGAATTCCGATTTATCGGCAAGGGAATATATCCTTTCTCACATCTAACGGAGTGATTTTTTAATGTTAAGTTCTCTTTTAAGTCTTTTAGTAACAATTTTTGTGTTCGGTTTACTGATTTTCATTCATGAATTCGGTCACTATATCGTCGCCCGTAAATTCGGAGTCGGCGTAATCGAATTCGCGATTGGTATGGGACCGAAGATAAAGACGTGGAAAGGGAAGTATAATGATTTTACGTTACGCGCCATTCCCATAGGCGGTTTTGTAAATATGGTAGGGGAATATGACGAAGAAATCCCCGAAGAACATCAATATAAGATACCTCTTAACGAACGTTCGGTTTGGAAACGTATGCTTATCGTCATTGCAGGTCCGTTTATGAACCTTTTGCTTGCCTTTGTTGTAATGACGGGCGTCGTTGCGACATCAACCGCTATCGGTTCTACCGTCGTTTACGGCTTTGTGCAAGACAGCGTCTCTAACCAATACGGACTTCAACCAAAGGACGAAATTATCCGTGTAAACGGTAAGAAAATTCATTGCTATAACGATTTATCGTATAAAATCATTTCCGACGGAATCGAGCCTATTGACATTGTGGTTCTGCGCGACGGAAAAGAAGTGCTTTTAAAAGACGTACAATTCGGTAGCGAAAACGAAGACGGAATTTTGTTGGGCAGAATCGACTTTGCCGTTTATGTAAAAGAAAAAACGGTAATGAACGTTATGCGTGACGCCTTTTGGCAGGCATCTTCGACGGTCTATATGACGGTCGATTCGCTTGTTGATACCTTGACGGGAAGATACGGTATTGATGCGGTAGGCGGTCCTGTTGCCGTAGGCGGCGAGATAGACCAAACCATTAAACAAAGCGAAAGTTTTGGCGATGCGGTAAGAAATATCGCTATTTTGGTGGTGATGATATCGGTTTCGCTCGGTATTTTCAATCTTCTGCCGATACCCGTGCTCGACGGTGGCAGATTGCTGTTTTATATCATCGAAGCAATCAGACGAAAGCCCCTTAATCCTAAGTATGAACAGGCAATAAGCGCGGTATTTATGGTTTTACTGCTCGGTTTGATGTTCTTTGTAATGATGAAAGATATTGCAGGGTTGTTTTAATATGAGATACACAAAAGAAGTTAAAATAGGAAATATCGCTATCGGCGGAAACAATAGGATCGCGATTCAATCGATGACCAACACCAAAACCGCTGATAAAGATGCGACTTTGGCACAAATAAAATCGCTCGCTGCCGCAGGTTGCGATATTGTGCGCTTTACGGTTAACGATATGGATGCGGCAAACGCGATACCTTATTATGTTGAAAATACCTCGATTCCGCTTGTAGCGGATATCCATTTTGATTATAAATTGGCACTTGCTGCGGCTGAACGCGGAATTACTAAAATCCGTATCAATCCCGGTAATATCGGCGATAAAGAAAACATAAAAAAGGTTGCCGACGCTTGTAAACTCCGTAATATACCGATAAGAATCGGTATCAACGGCGGAAGTGCCGAAAAAGATTTGCTTTTAAAATATGGCGGTCCTACCGCAGAAGCGCTTGCCGAAAGTGCGCTGTCTAACGCAAGAATGCTTGAAATGTGCGATTTTGATAATATCGTACTTTCGGTTAAAAGTTCCGACGTTAAAACAATGGTCGATGCGGCGAGAATCTTGGCAAGAGAATGTAAATATCCCTTACATATCGGCGTTACCGAAACGGGTGACGTGCGTAGAGGTAACATCAAATCGGCAATAGGAATAGGCGGTCTTTTGATAGACGGAATCGGCGATACGGTGCGCGTTTCTCTTACCGATGACCCTGTTAATGAAGTTATCGCGGCAAAAGATATTCTGTTTTGTTGCGGAATAGGCGGCGGTGTCAATATCGTTTCCTGCCCGACTTGCGGAAGAACCGAATCCGACGTTATCCCCTTGGTTGCCGAACTCGAAAAGCAAACAAGAAATATTAAAACCGATAGACGTTTGACTGTCGCGCTTATGGGTTGCGCGGTAAACGGTCCCGGCGAAGCAAAACACGCCGACATCGGTATCGCTTGCGGAAATAAAGAGGGGATTTTGTTCCGCAAAGGCGAAATAATCAGAAAAGTGCCCCAAGAAGAAATGATTTCAACACTCGTTTATGAAATAAAGGAAATGCTTAATGCTTAACGAATTTCTCGCAAAATTCAAAAGGGCTTCCTTTTCGGACAGAGCAAAGGAAACAATATCGAAGTTCGATTCATTTTCGGTTATGGTTGACCGCGAACACGTTTCGATTGCTGTTAAGGCGGAACTTTCTTGCTATGTCGAACCGAAGTTGCTGTTCGAAATTGAAGACGAAATAAAAAAGTCATATTCGCTTAATTCGGCGATTATATATCCGCGTTTCAATATTCCGTTTGAAGAAAAATATATGGACGGAATCATTGAAACGCTTAAACGCTTGTCTCAACTTGATTACGGCTTTTTTGACGACTCAACTTATATTTATGATATCAGTACAGGCGTTTTTATTATAAAACTTCGCAAGAACATATCGGGCGATATCCCCGAAGCAAACGGTGCGGAATTGTTTATAATGCAATGTGTTCGCGACCGATTTGACGTTTCTTTAATTGTTAAATTTGATTACGAAGAAATTGACACGGCTGAATATATTAACGATCGTGAGTTCGCACTTGCCGAAAGTATTCGTGAGGCGAAATTGGAAATAGTGAACGAAACTGAAAAGATTCCGCCGCGCGCTTCTTACGATAACGAAGAAGCCGAAGATGCCGAATATTTTGAAGACGACGGCAAACACCTTGTCCGCGTGGGTAAAATGACGCTTGATATCACCTCGCCCGAAGCAATTTACGGCGAACGCAGGAACTGGAATTTCACACCGATATCGTTGCTTAAAAACGATACTGCCGTTTGTGTTGCGGGTAAAATGTTCCTCGTGGAAAGCAAGGAAAATTACGAAACCGAAAAGATGACGTATACGGTTTATATAACCGATAACGCGGCGTCTGTTACGGGACGTTTTACTTGTAAAAAGAGCGAAGCGCCCAAATTAAAAGCACCGATGTACGTGCTTGTTTCGGGTAAAGCCGAACACAAACGTATCTTCGACCGCAAAACAGAAGAATGGGTTGAAGATGACGAAATCACGATCAATATCAAAGCAATTGCAAAATGCGCCTTCTACCCCAGACAGGATAAAGCCGAAGAAAAACGCGTTGAGCTCCACTTGCATACCAATATGTCGGCTACCGATGCTTTGACCGATGCATCCGACATCATGGCTCGTGCACACGAATGGGGGATGCCTGCCGTCGCGTTTACCGACCACGGTACGTTGCAGGCGTATCCGATTGTTATGAAAGCGGCTAAAAAATATCCCGACGTGAAGCCGATTTACGGTATTGAAGGATATCTCGTTGACGATACCGCTCGCGCGGTGTTCCGTTATGACGACACAAAGAGAATTAAATTCACAGAAGATGAATTTGTTATTTTCGATATCGAAACAACGGGACTTTCTCCCAAGACCTGCGGTATCACCCAAATCGGCGCTTTGATGTATAAAAACGGCGAAATTATAGGGGAGTTTTCGACGTTTGTCAATTGCGGAATGCCTATACCTGACAATATCGTCAAACTTACGGGTATTACCGACGATATGGTCAAGGGCGCACCTAATGAATGCCAAGCGGTAACAAAATTTTTGGAATTCTGCGGTGACAGAATGTTGGTGGCACATAATGCGAATTTCGATATTTCGTTTATCCGCCGTGTTGCCGAAGAAAACGAAATTCCGTTTGATAATGCATATCTTGATACCGTTGCGCTTTCGCGTTATATTAACATCGATTCCAAGAAACACACTCTTGATACACTTGCCAAATATTATAATTTAGGCGAGTTTGATCATCATAAAGCAGATGCCGACACCGAAATGCTTGCCAAGATTTTTGAATGTATGATTCGTAAATTGGCGGTTAACGGCATACATACAGTCAACGAAATGAATGTTGCGATGGCGCATAATTCCGACCCCAAAAAGTTGGATAGTTATCACGTTATTATTCTTGTTAAAAACCTAAAAGGTTTGAAGAATCTTTACAAACTCGTTTCGCGCTCATATCTTGACTTTTATCATAAAAATCCTCGTATCCCTAAAACATTGCTTAACGAATACCGCGAGGGTTTGGTTATCGGTTCGGCGTGTTCTTCGGGCGAACTTTACGATGCAATTTTGCAGGGCAGACCCGATAACGAACTTTACAAAATCGCCGATTTTTATGACTATCTCGAAATACAGCCCGACTGCAACAACGGTTATCTTATCGACGAAAATAAGGCGACTGTTGAACAGTTGCACGATAATGTTCGCAAGATAATCGGAATCGCGAAAAAACAAAAGAAACTCGTTGCCGCAACGGGTGACGTGCATTTTCTTGACCCTGAGGATGAAATCTACCGTCAGATAATGCTTCGCGGTAAGGGATTTTCCGATGCGATGCGCGACACAAAGATATATTTCCGCACAACTGAGGAAATGCTTGCCGAGTTTGCCTATCTCGGCGAGGAAGAAGCGTATCGTGTTGTTGTTGAAAATCCGAAAAAAATCATCGAAGATTTTGATGCAATCAAACCTATCCCCGACGGTACTTATACTCCAAAAATCGACGGCGCGGAGGAAGAATTACAGGAACTCTGCGAAAAGACGGCGTACGAAATGTACGGCTATAACGGCGAATTACCCGACGTTGTAAGAAAACGTATGGATAGGGAACTGACCTCAATTATCCAAAACGGCTTTGCGGTACTTTACGTTATCGCAAGACGTTTGGTTCAAAACAGCGAAGAACATGGCTATTTGGTCGGTTCGCGCGGTTCGGTCGGTTCGTCTTTTGTTGCTACACTTGCGAAAATATCGGAGGTTAATCCGCTTCCGCCTCACTATGCTTGTCCCAAATGCAAGTATTCGGAATTTTTCCTAAACGGTGAAGTCGGTTCGGGTTTTGACCTTCCCGATAAAGAGTGTCCGATGTGTAAGACCGCGATGCGCCCCGACGGACACGATATCCCGTTTGAAACGTTTCTTGGATTCCACGGCGAAAAAGCACCCGATATCGACCTTAACTTCTCGGGCGACGTGCAATCGGAAGCGCATAAATTCACCGAAGTTCTGTTTGGTAAAGAAAATATTTTCAGAGCAGGAACAGTTGGTACACTTCAAGATAAAAAATGCTTCGGCTATGTTAAGAACTTCTTGGAGGAAGAAACAATCTCGCTCACACGTGCCGAACAGGCGCGCCTTGTTCAAGGCTTTG
>JAGBUH010000218.1 GCA_017630915.1 Clostridia bacterium | reverse complement strand
TGATCGTTAACATTGATTCATGTATCGACGAAACAGATTCTTTCTTAAAGGAAATGGGCATTGAACTTGACAAGATTATTGCAGAGTCTTCTACCTTTGATAAGCTTGATGAACTACGTGCAGCGTAGCATAAATGTTGGTGACAGACGAAAGCAAGCCGTTGATTTCCGAGCCGTAGTTGTTTAAAACAAGTTTCGGAACCAAAACGCCCAAAATCATCGCCAACAACTGACAACCTATACCAATCAGCAAATTATTCTTTATTTTATTGCCGTCTTTCATTTGATATCTCCAACGTCAAAATGATATATTTATACCTTTCGACTTATAGACTTGGCTTCTCCTATAAATGCTAACGAAGTCATAAAATAAGCCATATATGCCGCCTCGGTACGTAATGACGAGTTATAAATCAATATAACACAACACATAACCGATGACAGAGCGCTTATCTCGCAAAGAATCCGGTCTTCGACCGAACGTGATTCCATTTTGCGCTTTTTCAAAGCAAGAAAATATGTCAATACAAAGAATCCAAACGTAAATATTAGTCCGATAAAACCGGTTTCAAGATAGGTAAAAGCGGTAGAAAACCAGTTATATCGAAGAAAAGAATACCGTTCATAAAAGGGCGTGTTCAAGAAATCGTATGCGGCGGTGTCGCAATTTCCTAAACCCAAACCAATTGTGCGCTGAAAACCAGTTGTTAAATAATTCTTTGAGATTACGGGTATAGTTGTAAGACGGTTTAATGCTTCGGCATAAGTATATCCGCCTTTTGTAGCATTATTAAGCATGTTTTCCAGAGAAAAGAAATCCAAAAAATCAGGAAAAACGAAAATCAAGGTTTCATACCCTATTATTACACAAACTATACCGACGCAAATAAATCCCAATTTTTTAAATGTAAATCTTGTTATTAAAAGTGCAAAAAGCACTATAATTACATACTCTACGAAAAAGAATTTAAGTTCCGCCAAAGCTGCCAAAACAAGCGAAGTTCCGCTTTTTAGAATAAAAGCCAACAGCGTTTCGCGGTTATTCAAATAACAAACGGCTGATTTTATGATCATAAGAACCATAAAAACATTAAGATATCCATTACAGCCTGTTTGGACACCAAAAAAGCCGCCCAAAAAGTCCCATTTTATGCCTAAAACAAAAAATTGAAAAAAGCAAACAACTGCATTCAACCAAAACAACACGTCAAACAGTTTTAAATAACTGTTTATATAGTCTTTTTTGATAAAAATTATGAACGCCGCGAAAGCAACGTAAAACCTGAAATTATTTCTCCCCCCCCACAAATAATACAGAACCGACTGATAATTAAGAAAATAGGTTATTAACGTAAAGGCAAAAAAGCAAATCGGCCAAAGCAATATAATCAAAGCCGTCTTCGAAAGGGCAAATGTCTTTTTAATTTGGTTTGCCATAATCAAAAACAGCAACAAAATCCATGCCAAATCCATGACATATTTCACGGAATTAGGCAATCCTAACATATCAATAAGCGCACCAAAAGAAAACGGCCATAAAAGAACCACCGCTGTAAGAAACTCCGCTTGATTCAATTTTCTTAATTTCGGTTTGAAAGTCAAACTCATTAAGCTGCTTCCTTCGGTATAAACTCTACTTTACTCGTGATATCATTTGTTTTCCGTTCAAGAGCAATATACACATGCCATATAACTTATTTCTTATCGCAAAAAACAATGTAGCACGTACAAATCCGACTTTGTCTTTTTTGTTCTCTTCCAAAACGGTTTGCAACACGTCGTCATCAACGATTGACTTTATATGTTTTTTTGTCTTTCTATATCCGTCATTCAACGAACTTTCCTGTTTCAAAATATCTATTGTATAACCGAGATAGGATTTTGACAAACGGTGAATTGTTTTATCATTTAACTTTAATCGTTCGCAAAGTTTTTTACTTTCTAAATAAAAATGCCTTACTTTGCCATATCGGCTTTCATCGTATGATTTGCTGAACGAGGTGTTATTATTACGATAATAATACAAGGCTTCCGGCAGAATTGAAACCTTTTTCACATGGCTGAATAAGGAAATCAGCGAATACACATCTTCTGATATTATCTCTCTTTCCGAAACAAAACGCCAATTTATGCGTTTTATTAAATTAAGAGAATAAATTCCGAGCCATGCGCTCATATAAAATTTGCATTTACCGTCGCCTTTTGGATCAGGCGCCAGATATTCGGGGAAGAAAACATTCTTTACGTCATCACCCGAATAACTATTCTTTTCGAATTCGGGAATATAGGTCATCAACAGATTGCCGTCGTTATCTACCGAATCAAACCCAAAAACAACAACCTCGCTTTCCTCTTTTTTGGCGAGTGAATACGCCTTTTCAATCGCTCTTTCAGCAATATAATCGTCACTGTCGAAAAAGCAGATGTATGCGCCGTTTGCGTTTGCAATGCCTACGTTTCTTGCGATGCCCTGTCCTTCATTCTCTTTGTGAATCACACGTATACGGGTATCGACACTTGCCCATTTGTCGCAAATTTCACCCGATTTGTCGGTACTTCCGTCGTCAATCAACAGTATTTCAAGGTCTTTGTAGGATTGTTCCGAAATACTTTTTATGCACTTGTCCAAATATCTTTCGACATTGTATATCGGCACAACCACCGTCACAAGACCGTTTTTCATACCTATTTTTTCCTTTTTATTTATCGCTGCACTTCATCTCACAGGTCGAGCAAGCATCAAGTTCTTCCTTGCTTACCAATCCGTCGCGAAAATCGCGCACGATTTTATTGTCATACATCGAGTATTTTTTCTTTTTGAAGAAATACAAAAATTTATATTTCAACACCCACAAAAGCGGTTTATGGATATACTTATGCATCGCAGGCGAAGCAGAACCGATCATCCAGCAATCCCTGTCACAGCACCGCACCTTTTTGCGCACTTCGTTTGCTTGCTCGCTATTCCAAAGTTCTTC
>JAGBUH010000217.1 GCA_017630915.1 Clostridia bacterium | reverse complement strand
CCTTTGATCTAATTTCGGTACTTCTCCAACAAATACTTCATATCGAAACGTTGTTTGATCTGTCGGATAATGAAACTTTATGTCCGTTAATTTTACATGGTCGGAAATATCCATATTATTCTTTATCTGACTTTCAATAAAACTTCTGATCTTTGTTTTATCGTCCTTAAATAGAAGTTCTTTTTCGAAACGTCCAATTGATATTTCAATATAATATCGTTCAACGTCAATTCCGAATTTGTCGGCTATTAAGTTCATTGTGCCAATAGCTTCTACATTCCCGCTACCGCGCAAACATTCCAACACAAGATTTAATGGTACATACTTAATTTTCATGTGAAACCTCCTTACATAAAGAATCAAGTACCGCTTTCGTATGTTCTCCGGCAATATCATTATCGGATATGTAAACCGCGTCCGTGTCCTTGTATACGGTATGCTGACTGATTACCAGCCGGGCCGTAATATAATCATCAAGCGAAGTATGAAACGGGCAAATGGAACACCGGCCGCAGCGTTCGCCCAATTTGGCGACGCGCTGCATACATTCGGCGCGGTTCTTTAGAATGATTTGGGCTTGTAAATTGGTCATGTTAAACCTCCCCATTGTTCGGCCATTGCTTCGGCAATGCCTGTAAACGTTTTGCTTCTAACCCTGGCGCGTTCTTCTTTTGGTAAATGATAAGCGTTTGCGTACCATGGCGGCATTGATTTCCCGCTTTCATAATAAATACGGTCTTCCGGTTTTACAATATTCGTTGCTTTCAATTCGGGTAATCCCTTCAACCATAAACAAGTTTTTTTCTCAAACGGATCACCGAAAAAATACGGCTGTATTATCTGCGTCGGTTTTGCCGGTAATCCATATTTTGCGGCCAGGTCCGGAAACCATTTTTCTATATAAGAACCGCTTATGATTCCGACGGGATTTTCAATAGCAACGCGCTTACAATCAAGGTTCAAAAACTGTGCGAAGAATTCAATACTTTTTCGCTGGCGCCCGTCCAGGCGTTTCTTTTCAAAGTGACGCGCCCCGCTTACCGCTAAATCAGTACATGGCGGAAACGCAATTATTAAGTCCCATTTATCGTACAGTAACGGTGTTACGTCTTGTTTCAAATGCCATTCAGGAAAACCGCCGGAACAATCGACAATATCGCAAGAATACGCTTCGTGTCCGCGCTTGCGAAATGCTTTGCAAACTTCTTGTGATTCTTCACAGGCCACAAGTACTTTCATTCGTCTTCGCTCCCTTCGTCCTTGTCCTGATCGTTTAGAAACTTCTCGCTGGCCGCGAGAAGCAGAAGAACCACCAAACCGAATATTACGTAACTGTTCATCGATAAACCTCCTTGAAGTACTTTTCCAATCCTGCCGCGCTTGTGGTAATTAACAACGTGTTGTCGTTAATGTCTTCAACCTGAAAATACATTCCGGTACTTTTGCATACAAGATACACAAACCGCATGGATCGTGAATACTTTACGTATGCTTCTTCAGATAACAGGTCGCGTACTTGCGAGTTATCAAGTAGAGTTTTTTTCATAGTGCCTTTCCTCCGTTTCTTGAAAGATTTATTCTTTCTAAAACAGAGTATACCGCGTTTTTATAATATTGTCAAGCACTAAATTTCGAAAATTTTCTTATAGTTTATGATCAGGTCATACATGGTAAATTCTGAAAACGTGAAATGATCGTTAATTACTTCGTCGCGGAAATACCGGACGTAATCGTACCAAAATTT
>JAGBUH010000216.1 GCA_017630915.1 Clostridia bacterium | reverse complement strand
GCACTGTTCGGGCTGTCAACTCGAAAAAAGCGAGATTTCAAACTATTTCACAAGTGAAATAAGGCGCAACGGCGTTGCCGCCTATTCAAAAATACCGACACATATCAGTTCGTGCTGTCCCAACGTTTGCGCTATGGCGAGGGAGATAAATAACCTCCCCGTAATGCGCGAAAAAGAAAACGAAAAGGGATTAAAACAGATGGCGGACGAGTATTCGGCGTTTTCGTCAATCCTCATTGATGCGGCGAAAAAGCAGGAGGACAACGCGAAAACCGATAAACCGCTTGCGAATTCGATAAAAACGTCGCTTTCGTCGCTTGGGATAGATTGCGACGGAGTGAAGGTTACAGGGGTACGAAAACGCGAAATAACCGTTTTCGGCGTGAACCCCGAAAAAATTCTGCTCTCCCCCAACGAGATTGCCGAAAATGTATCAAAAGCCGTCGGAACGGCGGTTTCGCCTCCCGAATTTGTGATGCACGACGATTACGTGCTTATGAAGTTTAATTCTGTACCTGCGTTTCGCGTGGAATGTGCAAAAATTTCCGAGGCGAAAACCGGCGAAACGGTGTGCGGTGATACGGTAAGCATTTTCGAAAATGACGACAATTATTTTTATTGCCTCGTTTCCGACGGAATGGGAAGCGGCCGCGATGCCGCGCTGACGAGCAAACTTTCGTCAATAATGCTTGAAAAACTTTTAACCGTCGGTGCGGAAAAGGAAAGCGCACTTAAACTCTTGAACAAAGCACTTGTCGAAAAACAGGAAGAGGTTTTTGCGACGGTGGATTTGCTTGAAATAGATAGGGTTATGTCGAAGGCGACCTTGATAAAAGCAGGGGCGGCACCCACGATATTGATACGAAACGGCAAGTCCATGATGATAGAATCGCGGACACCGCCGGCTGGGATAATGAAAAATGTTATCGCCGACAAAAAGAACTTTTCGATAGAAAAAGGCGATATGATTGTAATGTTTAGCGACGGTATATTGCAAACGGGAAGCGAAAACACGCTTATCCCCGAAAGCAACATTCCGCCTATGCCGAGCGCACGCGCGCTTGCTTCGAAACTATTGCGTGAGGCAAGAAAAAACAGCGAAAGCGCCGATGATATGTCGGTTTGCGTTTTAAGAATATATTAGGAAAAAACAGAGGATTTATGTTTATCAACATCAGAACGGTATGCGGACTTTTGCCCGACGAACTTGCGGAAAAATTGAATATGCTTGAATACCCTGCCGTTTTGTTGGACAAGGATTTGAAGGTTGTTTCGAAAAATAACGAAGCAAACGGTTTTGCTCGGTTTCTGCGCAAAGGCGCAAAAATAAGCAGGTTTTTGCCCGAGGGTGACGAAACGAAGGTTAAAAATATGATTTCGGGCGACACCTTGGTTTCCTCTATAAGCGCAAACGGTATAAGTTTTCGGGTTAATATCATTCACGGATTCGATTGTTATTTGGTTATTCTTCACGCCGAATCGGCAGGACTTCGTGACGGTGTTGCATCGAAATATATGCGTATGTCGGGATACGACGTTGATATAACCGAACCCGAAAAGCCGTCTAAACAACCGAAAATGCCGATAGGTTTGGAAAGAATAATCGAAAACGCGCTTTTAAAACATTCATCACCCCATTCGCTTCCGTTTTTTAATTCCGCGGCGATTATAAAAGGGCTTACAAACGAACTTCAAAAGGCAAATAAAACACTTTCAGACCGCATAAAATGTTCGGTTGCCGAAAACGAACTTATAAGCGAGGGCAACGAAAAGGATTTTATTCTTATCCTTGCGTTTATGATATCGTTATGCCTTGATTTTTCGGAAGACGATATCTTTTTAGAGGCGAAAAACGAGAAAGACGAGTTGGTTTTCCGTGTTTCGTCAAATGTCGATGCATCGGTTTACGGTGTAGCGCGTTTGGCTTCGTTAAGTAAAGGTTTCGGCAATTCCGAAAACGGTTTTGAAGAATCGGATTTTTACGCATATTTGCTTAAATTACTGTCCGACGGCAACCTTTGGGATTTTTCGATAGACTGTCATTCGGGCAAACTTAATTTCACTCTGCGCACGCCTTACGTAAGAAGCGGTGAGGAATTTATGGTACGCGACATTTCTGCCGAATTTATCATAAACGTTGTAAAAGAACTTTTGAATTTGATAGAGGCAAAAACAGAATAAAACAAAACGAAACAGGAGAAGTCTTTATCTTTCAGAGCGAGAGAAACGAAGTTATTTTTTCACAAAATCGAGCGTCGCCCTACAATTGTAGGGCAGTCGAAGATTTTGGGGAAAGTGCTTGAAAATACAATAAAAAATAAAATACCTTAAAATAAAAATAAGTTCCTCGTTTTAAACAAGGAACTTGTTTTTTTAAATTTCTTTCAAGCACGTAAAGAACGAGTTTGTCCGCGCTCTGCTTATAATTGAATCTCAAACAATGTAGTAACAATCATCGGGCGGTGTTTGGTGCGTTTTTTCGCGTAATCGGCAATATCGTCGCGCAGACGTGAGCGCAAAATTTCGATATCGTCAACGCCCTTTGCGAAACTTCTTATAAGCGATTCTCTTGCACAGTTTTTGATTCTGCCGATAAGTTCTTCGTTTTCTTTTTCATAAACGAAACCGCGTGTGATGACCTCGGGTTCAACCGAAATACACATCGCCTCGGTATCGACACCTGCCGAAATGATGATAACGCCGTCTTCCGAAAGACGTTTTCTGTCGCGGAGAACAACACCGCTGACACCGCCCATTCCGCTTCCGTCAACCATAACCGAACCTGCCGCAACCGTTGACGACGGTTTGAGTTTGCGTTTGCTCATTTCGACAACACGACCGATTTCGGGAATGACGATATGACTTTCGGGCATACCCATTTCGTGCGCAAGACCTGCGTGTGCGATAAGGTGTTTATACTCGCCGTGAACCGGCATAAAGAATTCGGGGGACGTGAGCGCGTGAATCAGTTTCAGTTCTTCTCGACATGCGTGTCCCGAAACGTGAATGTCGTAATTGCTGTAAGTTATAACGTCGGTTCCGCGCTTGTAAAGTTCGTTGATAATCTTGGTTATCAGCTTTTCGTTACCGGGGATTGCCGACGAGGAAAGCACAACAAGGTCATTCGCGCCAAGAGATACTTGGTTGTGCTCGCCGAATGCCATGCGGTAAAGCGCGCTCATCGGTTCGCCTTGTGAACCCGTTGTAACGATAGTCACGCGTTCGGGCGGAAAATGTTTCGCGTCGTTTAGGTCTATCATAATACCGTCTGGAACGTCAAGATATCCCAATTTCACGGCGGCATTGACAAAGTTTTGCATACTTCTTCCGCTAACAGCGACTTTTCTGCCGTATTTTTCGGAAGCGTTGATTATCTGCTGAACGCGGTGCACGTTCGATGAAAACGTTGCGATAACAACACGTCTGTCTTCGTTGTTGAAGATACGGTCAAAACTTTCGGCAAGACTGCTCTCGCTCGGGGTGTAACCGGGGCGTTCCGCGTTGGTGCTGTCGCAGAGGAGAAGTTGAATCCCTTTTCTGCCGAGTTCGGCAATTCGGGGAAGGTCTATCATTCTTTCGCCGACGGGGGTGTAGTCAACCTTGAAGTCGCCCGTGTGCATAATACGTCCGCAAGGGGTATTGATACATATAGCACAAGCATCGGGCATCGAGTGGTTAACGTTAATAAATTCTGCATGGAAGTTGCCTAAGTTTACGATGTCGCCTGCGTGAACCTCGTGCAATTTCGCGTTGCGGATTCCGTGTTCCTGCAACTTGCCCTCCAAAATGCCCAATGTCAGTCTTGCGGACATTACAGGCACGTTCGGGAATTTTTGGAGAAAATAGGGGACCGCGCCGATGTGGTCTTCGTGTCCGTGGGTAATAAGCAGCGCGCGTACCTTTTCGGCGTTATTTTCGAGATAAGTGAAGTCGGGAATGACAAGGTCAACCCCCAACATATCGTCTTCGGGGAAGGAAACCCCGCAATCGACGATGATAATGTCGTTTTCATATTCAAACGCGGTACAGTTCATTCCGATACCGTCAACACCGCCGAGGAATATTATTTTAACATTTTGTTTTTTGCTTTTTGACATATACCTGTCCTTTCATTTAATAACTGTATGTAAAACGTAACTAACTAAACACATTCTATTTATATTATAATAAACGGTAAAATTTGTCAAGTATTTGCGATTTGCATAAACTATATGAGAGGGGAACAATCGTTGTCAAAATCCCTTGACTTTTGTAGTTGCAAATGTTATCATGAATCTGTATAATTTTGCTATTCAGACCGAAAGGTGTATGAAATATGGATAAACTTTGCATTTCCGGCGGAAGACCGCTTTTAGGAAAAATAAATATCGGAGGAATGAAAAACGCGGCTCTGCCTATTATTTTTGCCACAATTTTGGTAAATGATGTCTGCGTTTTAGAAAATTTACCCGATGTCAGCGATATTAAGACGGCGCTTGAAATTGTTCGCCGCATGGGTGCGGAGATAGAACAAATCGACAACTTTACATACCGCATCGACACCCGCCCCGTTCACAGTAACAGCGTACCGCTCGACCTTGCGAAAAATATGCGCGGTTCCTATTACGTTCTCGGTGCGGAATTGGGCAGATTCGGCAGGTCGTATACCTCGCTCCCCGGCGGATGTAACCTTGGTGCACGTCCTATCGACCAACACATTAAGGGTTTTGAAGCGCTTGGCGCAACGGTGACTTGCATCGATGACGGAATCAGCTGTATCGCCGAAAATAAACTCGAAGGTGCGCCTGTGTATATGGACGTTGCTTCTGTCGGCGCAACCGTTAATATTATGATTGCCGCCGCAACCGCAAACGGTATGACGGTTATCGACAACGCCGCGCGCGAACCGCATATAGTTGACCTTGCAAACTTCCTAAACTCCTGCGGCGCAAACATTTCTGGCGCAGGTACCGAGGTTATAAAGATTCGCGGTGTTGATAAACTTTATGGCGGTACTTACGCGATTATTCCCGATATGATTGAAGCCGGCACTTATATGATTGCCGCCGCCGCAACAAAGGGCGACCTTATTGTTAATAACGTTATCCCAAGGCATCTCGAAGCAACCACACGTAAACTTGTTGAAATGGGCGTCGAAGTTGAGGAAGGCGACGATTATGTTCGTGTGCGTTCCGACGGAAACCTCAAAAAAGCGCGTGTTAAGACCGACTTTTACCCCGGTTTCCCGACCGATATGAACCCACAATTCTGCGTTCTTCTCTGCCTTGCCGAAGGCGAAAGCAAAATCACCGAAAGCGTTATGGATTCGCGTTTTAAATATACCGACGAACTTGTACGTATGGGCGCGAAAATTACGGTTACGGGCCGCGACGCAAAGATTGAGGGCATCGACGCTTTCCGCCCTGCCAACGTTCGCGCGGTTGACCTGCGCGCAGGTGCGGCAATGGTTATCGCCGCGCTTTCGGCAAACGGAACAACGGTTATCGACGATATTTATCATATCGAACGCGGTTATGAAGATATGGTCGGAAAACTCCGTTCGGTCGGCGCAGATATAAAGAAAATCAGCGATAAACTGTCATAATAAGCCAAGCGAGGCAACGCCTAAGCGAAGCCTGTCATCCTGAGCGAAGCGAGGCAACGCCGACGAAGACTGTCATCCTGAGCGAAGTGAGGCAACGCCGACGAAGACTGTCATCCTGAGCGGAGCAAGGCAACGCCGAAGCGAAGCCTGTCATCCTGAGCGAGGTCGAAGGATATACCCTCAACTTTATAACAAACACAGAGGTTTAAAATGCTTAAAATTTCAACCGAAATCGGTTCTATTTCAAGAGTAGTCGGCGAAGAAAAGGCGGTTGAACTTGTCGGAAAGGCAGGTTTTGACGCTTGGGATTTAACGATGTTCCGAATGACGAACTACGATTGGAAAACCAAAAAGTGTATGCCCAACGACCACCCGTTCGCAAGTAAAGATTGCTTGAACTTTGTGCGCGAATTAAGAAAAATCGGCGAATCGTACGGTATGGTTTGTAACCAATCTCACGCGCCGTTCCCGACCGCTTGTAAGGAAATCCGCGATAAATATAAACTCGCGCTCGAAATGACTGCCGTTGCAGGCGGAAAGGTTTGTATTATCCACCCCGATAATAACAAATCGGCAAACGAAAATGCCGAAATGTATTTTGAACTTTTGGATACCGCGAAGTCGTTTGGCGTTAAGATTGCTACCGAAAATATGTGGAATTGGGACTACGAAACCAATATTGCCACCCCTGCCGCTTGTTCAAGTCCTAAAAGTTTTGTCGAGCATTTAAACGCGGTCGATAGCGATTATTTCGTTGCCTGCCTTGATATCGGCCATGCCGAAATGAAAGGGCTCGATACGAGCGCACCCGAGATGATCAACGCGCTGGGCAATAAATTACAGGCGTTGCATATCCACGATAACGATAAAATCCACGATTCGCACCTTGTTCCGTTCTCGCATAGCATTGATTTCGATGCTATCGCAAAGGCGTTGAAGCAGAATAACTATAACGGCTATCTCACACTCGAAGCCGATGCACATATGAGGTCGTTTGCCCCCGAAAATGCGTTTGACGGGGTAAAACAACTCTACGATGCCGCAAAACGCTTCGCCTTGATGGTCGAGAATGCGTAAATAATATGGCATAATAAATAAAACCGATTTGATTGGATTTAACCTCTCAAATCGGTTTTTTGCATTTGGTTATAGACTTAAAATCTGTTTTTTCTTTGCGTCAAATTCTTCTTGGGAGATTATCGATCAAGTCTAAAAGTGGGGAAATATTCCTCGGGTAGAGATTTCAGACGTTGAATCTTCTTTCTTTTTAGGAAGCGCGCTGTTATTCCGTAAACCACCGGAACAAATAGAGGAAGCGATAGTGTCCAAATGGGTTGAGCGTGCGTAATGATCAACACAAGTAAAAAACAAAACGCAGTTATAAGTATACAAGCGATAGTATGTTTCTTTTTTGTATCAGGACTAAAACACCACTCTTGAGCGTTGCCGCAATTTCTGCAATTGTGATGGATGTTTGCTTTGGGATATATGTCAGGATTTTTGTTGTCTGCGAGCACTCTTGCTTGCGATAGGATGTGTGCTCGTTGCTGTTGTTTCATGTATTCTGCATTTCCGTAAATTTGGGTGCTTTCGGAAGTGATATAGTGGTAAAAACGATTGTCGTGACCACAACTTGAACACTTATAATGAACATCGATTGTTAAACCGGATTTTACAGTCGTTTTTTCGATTCGCATAACATAAAACCTTTCTAAACATCAAGCATATAATCTAACGAGTGTATTGTTATCATTATATCATATCGATGTTTTTCTGTCAAGTTGTTGACCTTTTGTTGACTCGAAGAAGTAGAAAAAGGGCGCGGTTGCGCCCTGCTCTTTTGTGATTGCTTATAAACTATCGTAAGCTATAAGAATATAGTCTATCTAGCTCGACTTCCTTGTAAAATAATTTCAAACATTCATCTTCGTATGTGGCGATAAGAGTTATTTTGCGAGTTTCGTCTATCGGACCGCTCAACGGTTTATAGTCTGTATCTTCGGCTGTTTTTTGGGCAACAAGTATAATGCTTATATGAGTACCATCGTCATAGGTAGCTACTGAATAGTCGCAATAATATGAACGCAATAACTTTTCTTTGCCACTCCAACGGCTATATTCGTCGATATATAAATGACCATCATTTTGAAAATCGTAGGCCCTATAATTCATAGAATATGTATTAGCATTTGTCCATGCGGTTTCGGGAAGTGTTTTTTCTATCTTTTCCCATTCGTATTCGCAGGCACACATTGAAATGCACATTGTAAGAGCCAAGATTATAAGTAAAAGTTTTTTCATGATATACTCCTTATAAAAAAATAATTTTGCAAAACCAAAAAACGCATATAAAAATGACAAAGGATTTGCAAAAACAATTATAGACAATTTTTATCTATTTGTCAATAGAAAGTTTTTGTCTATGGTAAAATAACGTCGGGTGATGAAAATGGCTTTGACGTTTGGAGAAAAATTACGTTATCTCCGCGAAGAAAAGGAATTAAATCAAACCGAATTGGGCAATAAACTCGGCATGACACAGCGCAAACTTTCGTATATTGAATGCGGAAAATGCGAACCCAATATCGACGATTTAAGAGCAATATGCATGTTTTTTGAAATTTCCGCCGACTATCTGCTCGATATCCCCGATAATTTTAAATATCCGAAAAAATAAACCGATTTGATTGGATTTATCCTCTCAAATCGGTTTTTGTGTTATTTATGAAGCACTCGCTTGCTTTTTGTAGATTCATGTGATATACTTATTTATCATTATTGTAAGGAGAAGCTACGATGAATAAAATATCTCTTGAACAACGGGTCGCAGAATTAACACCAGAACAAAAAAGTAATATGGGGAAAATTTATAAAAACTATATAATATCCCTCCTATCAGTAATTTTAGTGGGTGTTCTTTTAACAATTGGACTTTTCTTAGAGGGCAGTATCAAAGAAGAACGGGCAAAAGATGAATATGATAAAATTCAGACTATGATTGAGTTAAATGAGACAAATAATAAATATGATTTTTCTTTGTTCGACGAAAGTCTGGAAGCACTTGATGAGTTTTATGATATGAAGCAAAAAAAGAACTTATCTTTTGTGATAGGAAGCGGAGTGACTTTTTTTGGTGTTTTGGCTGTTTATTTTATATTTAAAATAAAGTATCCTTATTTTAGTGAAAAGAAATATACATATCTAAAAAAATTAGAAAAGAATTCAAAGTAATAACGATTGTGCCTTAATTATAAAATGCAACCCCTTATAATTAAATTTTATGCAAATTTTTCGGGGTTCCCGCAGATTATAGGCTAGGTATTACAAAAATCAACTAAAAAACCGATTTGATTGGATTTAACCTCTCAAATCGGTTTTTGTGTTGTTTGGGGGTATTTAATGAAGCACTCGCTTACGCTCGTATGAAGCATTGCACGTACCGCGCAACATGAAGCAAATTCGCTTCGCGAATTTATGAAGCGAAGCGTTCCTTATCGTTGCGAAGCAACACTTCATTAGCGAAGCGTCTTCATAGGCGAAGCCGACTTCATGTTCCCGAAGGGAACGCTTCATTGAAAAAGGACTTTCTTTCGAAAGTCTTTTTTCTGGTGTGGATGAATGGACGTAAACCTTCGACCCCTTGCATGTCAAGCGTGATAGACGGCGTGAAACCCTCAGATCCACTTGCTTTTTCGCTGTGAATTTATTATATTTTTGTATTTTGTTGACCTTTTGTTGACTCGATTATGCTTTCATTTCGGATTTTGCCATTACATTTTAACAATAACACACTCTTGGTTCCAAAAGGAAGCACTTTTGGAACATCTTTTTTGTCTTTTAATTTCGCTCAACATGTTTTGAACGCCTTTTAACAAGTCGCAATGTCTCGAAACGACTGACTTGTAACATCTGTTTTTGTTCTTTGCTGGCAGTGAAGAACAGCTTCTTGACATAACAATTTCTGTGTGATAAAATATGATAAAATGCGGAGGAGATAAACAGTTCGATGTCACATAACATTAAGTGCCCGAAGTGCGGAAATGAGTTTGATATTGTTGCCAACAAGTGCACACAGTGCGAGTTTGTTGCATCCAAGCAGCTTTGCGAGATAGCCGCAAAAAAAGTCAAGGAAAATAAAAAAGCCGAAAAGATTGTTATGTACTTTCCGTACACTAAAGTCGCAATGCTTGTAGGCGTTTTGTTGTTGTGCTGCGCAATCGGTATTGATATGGATCCGCTTGTGTCCATCCTTATTATAACCGTAAGTATTTTATTAATAGTCTGCGGGTTTGTCGCACGCATCGCCTGTTTGTCATATATTAGCAAGCTTAATAAAACAAAAGGCGACAAATAAATTAAGGAGAAATTGTTATGAAAATCAAGGTTGGCGAATCACTAATAACAAAGCTGCGTATAAACGTGGAATATAAGTGTCAGTTCTGCGGACACCAAAATTATCATGTGCATGATTTAGAAGTTTCCACCGATAACGACTCACTTGCCAAGGAACGAAACCGAATGGCAATGGCGAAAAAGCTCGAAGAACTTCAGGACAATGCTAATCCGAAAATATATCCAAAGCTTAATATCGACTGCTATTGCGGTCAGTGCGACAATATCCCCGTGTGGGCAAGGTTTAATTTTTCAAAACAGTACAAGGCAATAGGTGTGTTCCTAGTCCTTGCGTTTCTTGCCTTTCTTTTTTGGAGTCCTTTTAGCAAAATCGCGCAAGAGCAGAACACCGCTACTCAAAATATCATCTGTGCAGCTTTCTTTTTCGCCTTTTTGGCTGGTGCAATATTCATTTTCGCACGAATACAGCTAAAACGAATGAAAAACATGAAGTACATAGACAATCTGCCCGCCGAATATTTACCCATATTCAAGCTGCACCGCTAAAACACATAAAAATGATTTTCCAGGTTTGCCAAATCATTTTTTATCGACCTTTTTAAGTTATTAACCTTTTGGAATTTTTAACATTGCAAGAAAAACAAAAAACCGTGAAACCCTTGTGGTTTCACGGTTTTTGTATAGTGTGGATGAATGGACGTAAACCTTCGACCCCTTGCATGTCAAGCGTGATAGACGGCGTGACACGATTTTTTACAGCGCTTTTTTTGGGGGCTTCATATAATCGTTGTACAGAATATCAAGATAGGTTTCATTGAACACGCGCTTTACGACACAGAGAGTCAAAAATTTTTTCAGTTCATCTGATTGTCCCCTTAACTCTTCGCAACGGTCAAGAATTTTTGGGGGAACATAACGTTTCACGTAATCAACGGTTTGGAATCCCTCTTTTGACGCCCGCTTGTAAAGCGTCTTTAAAGAACATTTCGGCAAATTCTCGTTGTATGCGTTTTCGTCAAAGAAATCGTCGTGTTCTTTTGCGTATTGTTCAAAACAGTCGATATTACTATTAGCTTTTCCGAAGATCAACGCTGATGCATTTAGGGAAGCGATAAGTAGAAATACAACCGCCCATGTAAGCATAGCGCTGATCACGCTCTGACCGCTATTCACACAATTGAATATCGTAAAACCAATCGGAACAATAAGGAGCGCCAGAGCAATTAAAGCTCCATACAAAATACCTTCTCGTTTTGGTAACACTCTTTTGAAAACAAAAATATTTAATAATTTAGCAGGAAGCGCGAACACCCAGCAAAGCAGATTGAGAATTATAGCCTGAAACATCACTATCTTTCTTTCTCTTGCTTAGGAGTAAACTTTTTGCCGCAATTATTGCAGATGTATTTAATATCCACTTCACTCTTACCGCGAAGAGTACGTAGTAGCTTGTGCATAGGACTCGCGATATAAACGTCTTTAATAATAACTTTCGTATCTTTTGAGTTGCATTTTGGGCAAATGACAGCGGTGTTTATTGCGCTTCCGCAATGCGGGCATTGAACATCCTTATCCGAAAGTGTTTTTTTGCAGGTGGGACATTTAATCATAGCCATAACAAAACCTCCTTTTGATTACACTTGTTTTTGTTCCGCTTGCGCTGGCATTTTGACATAATATAACTTGCCGCGCGCACGGCGGTTTGTTGCTGAAATTATATCATATCAACACTTTTTTGTCAAGTTGTTGACCTTGTGTGGCTTTTCCTTTAAATCGGTTTTTGTGTTTAGTGATATTCCGACTCCGTCGGAGTGATATTACTCGCTTTCGCTCGTAGTGATATTGCAAACTCCGTTTGCAGTGGTATTATATTCATTCCTTAACTGCCCGATAGGGCAATACCACTTGCGAAGCAAATAAAACCGCGAAGCGATACAACTCGTTCCTGAAAGGAACGAATATAACTGAAAAAAGCACCGCTTCGGTGCTTTTTTCTGGTGTGGATGAATGGACTTGAACCAACGACCCCTTGCATGTCAAGCAAGTGCTCTAACCAACTGAGCTACACCCACATATTCAATTTGCTTGGCTATTCTACCACAACGATTTCCAAAAATCAATACCTTTTATCAAAAAACCGTTATGAAAACCTTGTTGTTTTTCGATTTCTGTCGAAATAACAGAAAAAACGGTTGGGGCACTTTCATTTTGTGTCCCAACACGTCTTCCGTAGGTATTCTAACTAAGATATTCAATCTCGGTATTGTTGAAGAAATAACCGAGGATATATTTATAACTGTAACCGTCTTTCGACAGTTTTTCGCTGCCCGTTGCGGAAAATCCAACGCCGTGGCCGATGCCCGAACCCTTAACCGTCACCTTATCGGGTTCGATTTCCACGCCCTGAACGGTTTTGTAATCGCTGTTAAAGCCGTCGAACGCCTTATAACCGTCGGCAGTCATAACGCCCGAAACGGCACGTGTTTCGACAGTTCCGTCGGCGGTGAGGACATTCATCTCTTTGGAATATTCCAACTTGAAGTTCGCGCTTGTGTAACCGAGCGAAAGTCGAACGTTTTCGCTGGTTTTGACATTAACAACGTTGCCGTTGTTATCGCTTACCGAAAGAACGGTGATATAATCCGAACCATAAGGGTCGGTTTCGACAATCTTAACGTCGATGTCACCGCCGGTGAGCGACGAAAAGCTTCCGCGCGAAGTGATATATTCAGAAAACTCTTGCTTGGTGTAAACGTGTTCCCACTTATCACCGTCGTTGTATTCCTCTTGAAAAACGGTGGTGAGATAGGGCACAACGTTTCCGCCCCATGCCGCAGCCGAAGAACAGCTTGCGCCGCCGTTCGAGTTATGGTAAAGAACAACAATCGGTTTGCCCTCGTAGGTACAAATCTGACCGCGAGTGGAATCAACAATTTCGTTATTTTCCTCACTCATGCGATAAGTGCCGTGATAAACCTGACAGCAAGCGGGGTTTGTGCAAACGTCAAAACCGATGTTTGCGTGTTTATGGTGGAAAGGCACGGTACGCGCAAGTACCGAGAACGCCTTTCGCGTTTCAACCGAGTAATTTGTGCCGATTTCGTTAGCCATTACACACTTTGTGTATTCTTCAAGCCCAAGGATATTTTCCATCCAAAGCAAACCGCCAGAAACCGAATATTCAAACACACCGAGGAAGTCAAAGCTTGCGACGTTACCTGTATAATGGCCCAAAGGCAGATTCACCGAACCGCCGTTTTGCGAACGAATGGTGAGTTTGTGCGAAAGGTCTTCATAGGTGAAAAGAATTTTTCCGCTTCCGGCATCAATAACCGTCAAACCGCCTGAAACGGGATTGGCAACAGGTCTTCCGCCCGATTCTTTTTTCGCCTTTTCGGCAGTTGTCGAGGGATTGACACGCGCTTCAAAACCGCCGTTTACGACAGCGACGAAGCCGTTTTTGGATTTTGATACCGATTCGGCTTCGGAAAAACTTCCGTAACTGCCGATTACCGCGCTGTATGCGCCGATGTTTCCGCTGTTGGAAGAAACGCAACTGCCGTTAGAGAAGTTGGCGTTAACCTGCGGAAGCAAAATTATCGAAGAATTGCCGATAGAAAACAGTTTGTTAAAACCGCCCGAAAGATAACCGATATCAAAACCGTCGGAGGATTTATTAAGCGAAGAAAACACCCTTGTATCAAGCAATGGTGCGGCAACATAAAGACCAACGCTAACGTCGCCTGAGGTATAACCGCTTGATGCGGAAACCTTATTATTTACTGTCGGGAAAACCGATGCGCCGAT
>JAGBUH010000215.1 GCA_017630915.1 Clostridia bacterium | reverse complement strand
CTATGACCTTTCGCAAGGAAGAATAACTTTCAGAGCAAAGTAATTTGAATGGAGGTAAAAAATGAAAGTAAAACCTTCTGTAAAGAAAATGTGCGAAAAGTGCAAGATTATTAAGCGCAAGGGCAAAGTAATGGTCATTTGCGAAAATCCTAAGCACAAGCAGAAACAAGGATAGGAGAGTAAAATATGGCTCGTATTTCCGGTGTAGATCTTCCCAACGCTAAAAGAGTAGAAATCGGCCTTACCTACATCTACGGTATAGGCAGAGCACGCTCCAACGAGATCCTTAACAAGACCGGTATCAACCCCGATACCCGTGTTAAAGACCTCACCGAGGAAGATATAGCAAAACTCCGTGACGTAATCGAAAACGATTACCTTGTAGAAGGCGACCTCAGAAGAGAAGTTGCACTCAACATCAAGAGAATGGTTGAAATTGATTGCTACCGCGGAACCAGACACAGAAAAGGCCTTCCTGTTCGTGGTCAAAGAACAAAGACCAACGCAAGAACAAGAAAGGGCCCCGTTAAGACCATCGCAAACAAGAAGAAGTAAAGGAGGATAGCGAGAAATGGCAAAAGTACAAAAGAAGACGGCTGTCAAAAGACGCCGCGAAAGAAAGAATGTCGAAAGAGGCCAAGCGCATATCCAGTCGAGTTTCAACAACACTATTGTTACCATCACCGATACCAAGGGTAACGCAATTTCTTGGGCATCCGCCGGTGAACTTGGTTACAGAGGTTCGAGAAAGTCTACTCCTTTTGCAGCACAGATGGCAGCAGAAACCGCAGCTAAGGCCGCTATGGAACATGGCATGAAGACTGTTGAAGTTTTCGTTAAAGGCCCCGGTCAAGGTAGAGAAGCCGCTATCAGATCGCTTCAAGTAGCAGGCCTTGACATCACACTCATTAAAGACGTTACGCCGATCCCTCACAACGGTTGCAGACCGCCTAAGAGAAGACGCGTATAACATTAAACGGAGGAAATTATGGCAAGATATACTGGACCTTCCTGCCGCCTTTGCCGCAGAGAAGGCTGCAAGCTTTACCTCAAAGGCGAAAGATGCATGAGCGATAAGTGCGCTCTCGCACGCAGAGAACAAGCTCCCGGCCAACACGGCGCAGGTAGCGGCAGAAGAAGAGTCAAGGAATATAGCCTTCAGCTTCGCGAAAAGCAGAAAGCTAAAAGGTACTATGGCATTCTGGAAAAGCAGTTTGAGAACTACTTTAAAAAGGCCGACAGAAAAGAAGGCCAAACCGGTGAAAACCTTCTCACCATGATCGAGCGCAGACTCGATAACGTAGTTTACCGTATGGGTATGGCAGAAAGCCGCAAGGAAGCACGCCAACTCGTACTTCACGCACACTTCACAGTAAACGGCAAGAAGGTTAACATTCCTTCTTATGAAGTTCGTAAGGGCGATGTAATCGCACTTAAAGAATCCAGCCGTAAACTTGAAAAATTCAAGGTGCTTATCGAGAATATCACCGCAAGGACAGTACCTTCCTGGATGAATGTCGATAAGGAAAATATCGTCGCTACAATCACCGAACTTCCCAAGAGAGAAGACGTTGATTTCCCGTTCGAAGAACACCTTATCGTCGAGTTGTACTCGAAATAATCGCTTCTGTATAACAGAAGTAACATTTAGAGGAGGAAAACAGAATGATCGAAATCGAAAGACCGAATATCATTACTGCCGAATTCAGCGAAGACGGCAAACATGGTTTGTTCGTCGTAGAACCTCTTGAAAGAGGCTATGGTATTACTCTTGGCAACTCGCTTCGTCGCGTGCTTCTCAGCTCACTTCCGGGTGTAGCTGCTTCGAGCGTTAAAATCGACGGAGTACTCCACGAAATTTCTACCGTTCCCGGTGTTACCGAGGACGTTCCCGAAATTATCCTTAACGTAAAAGGAATCGTGGCTAAATTATACTGCCAACAACCTAAGACCTGTGTAATTGATGTTCGCGGCGGCGAAGTTACCGCCGGTGATATCCAGGTTGATTCGGATATCGAGATACTCAATCCCGATCACCACATAGCGACCGTTGAAACGGGCGCACCCTTCTTCATGGAGATTACTTTCGAGCACGGCAGAGGATATGTTTCCTCGGAGAAGAATAAAGCCGCGGTTGAAAACCCTGTAATCGGTACAATTTATACCGATTCTATCTTCACCCCGGTTCAAAAAGCTAATTTTACGGTTTCTAACACCCGTGTCGGCAACATAACCGACTTTGATAAACTCGAATTGGATGTAACCACCAACGGCACCATCAACGCCAAGGAGGCTGTATCCCTCGCAGCAAAGATTCTTAACGAACACTTGAATCTCTTTATCGAACTCTCCGATGAAGCTAAGAATACCGAATTCTTGGTTGAAAGAGAAGAAAAGATTAAGGAAAAGGTTCTTGAAATGACTATCGAAGAACTCGATATGTCCGTAAGAAGCTTCAACTGTTTGAAGAGAGCCGGTATCGACACCGTAGAAGACCTTACAAACAGGACCGAGGAGGATATGATCAAGGTCAGAAACCTCGGCAAAAAATCGCTTGAAGAAGTTATCCAAAAGCTTCAGTCCCTTGGTCTGTCGCTTCGCAAATCGGATGACTAAACCTCTCAGCAAAATAAAATAAGGAGGCAAAGGAAATGCCCGGAACAAGAAAATTAGGCAGACCTACTGCGCATAGAATGGCTATGCTCAGAGGTATGGTAACTTTCCTTCTCGAAAAGGGAAGAATTGAAACTACCGTTACCCGTGCTGCCGAAGTCAGCGCACTCGCTGATAAAATGATCACTCTCGGCAAGAAAAACACCCTTGTCGCAAAAAGACAAGCGATTGCTTTCCTCAAAAAGGAAAGTGTCGTATATAAACTCTTCACCAAGATCGCTCCTCTCTACGACGAAAGAAACGGCGGTTACACTCGCGTTCTTAAAATCGGTCCCAGACGTGGCGACGGTGCCGAAATGGCAATCATCGAACTCGTAGGTGCTGAAAGTCTCTACACCGTAAAGGAAGAGAAGAAGGAAGAACCCAAGGTTGAAGAAAAGAAGCCTGCTAAGAAATCCACCAAGAAGGCTGTTAAGGCTGAGGTTAAGGAAGAAGCAGCTGCTGAATAAGTTTAAACTTATCAAAAGGACAGGTAAAGCCTGTCCTTTTCATTTTGTTATGAAAGCGGTTTTTTTATTGACTTTTATATGTGTTTGTGCTATATCTGTAATTAGTAATTTTACTGTGAAAAAATAGGAGATAATACTATGGGAAAATTAAGAATCGGTGTTGTTGGCGCAGGTAATATCGCTGCGAACGCCCACCTTCCTGCATATCAAAAGTGTTCCAACGCTGTTCCTGTTGCAATTTGCGATATCGACATTGAACGCGCGAAAAAAACGGCAGAACAGTTTAATATCCCCGAAGTTTATGGCTCTATTGAAGAAATGCTTGAAAAAGCAGATATCGATGCGGTGGATATATGTACTTGGAATAACGCACATGCTCCTTGCCTAATAGCTGCCGCAAAGGCAGGTAAGCATGTAATGTGCGAAAAACCGCTTGCTATGAGTCTTGACGATGCTCTCAAAATGGAAAAAGCGGTAAAAGAAAATAACATTATTTTCTTTCTTGCAGTTCCTTCAAGATTTGGATATGCCAATATGTATCTTCGTGAAATGTATGAACGTGGGGAATTGGGCGACGTGTACTACTCTAAAACAAGCTATAACCGCCGTCGCGGAACTCCGCTTGGCTGGTTTACCGATAAAAAGACATCGGGCGGAGGTCCTGTCATTGATATCGGTGTCCACCGTATAGACGCTGCATGGTATCTTATGGGCACGCCGAAACCCGTTCGTGTTTCTGCTAATGTGTTCAATAAAATCGGCGATTATCAAACCAAAGGTGTCGATAGATGGCATGGTACACCTTGTCCCGATAATAAATTCGATTGCGAAGATTCGGGCGCGGGTGTTATCCATTTTGAAAACGGCGCAACAATGGTATTCGAAGCAAGCTGGGCTATCAATGCACCCGAAAAGTACGAAACCTTGGTTTGTGGCTCGAAGGCAGGCGCAACCGTTGAACCTTTGACTATCTACGGCGAAAGAAACGATTATCTTTCTACCGATACCGTAACGGTTAGCCCCAAAAATGATAAATTTCAACTCGAAATAGAACACTTTGCAGATTGCGTTCTTAAAGGTATTAAAGAAACAAAATACCCGATCGAACAAGCAGTTGATATGCAAAGAATGTTACAAGCAATTTATGATTCCGCCGCACAAGGCAAGGAAATTGTTATAGGAGAATAAATATGAAAAGTTGTATAAGCACATATAGTTATCACCGCCTTTATAACGACGAATTTACTCGTTTCGATGCGATTGACAAGACAAAAGAACTCGGTTGCGATGGTGTGGAATTTGTCCTTGACGATTCCACCACTCCCGAAGGATATACTCCGCTTGATTATACCCTCGCGTTGACCGAACGCGCTCATAAGGTCGGACTCGAAGTTCCGATATATACCACAGGCGCGAACTTCTTTGTTAAAGACGTTGAAAAAGAAATCGAACGAGTATGTAAACATATTGATATCGCTTCCGATTGTGGTATTCCTTTGCTTCGTCACGATATTGCTTGGAGTTATGAAACCTATGACGATTATAAAGGTGTCAAGACCTTCCGTAGCGTAATCGAAGTGGTTGCACCTGCAATTTCCAAGGTTGCTGATTATGCAAAGTCCAAAGGCGTGATGACCTGCTCCGAAAACCACGGACGTCTTATGCAAGATAGCGACAGAATGGTTGAACTTTTTGCCGCAGTTAATAATAAAAATTACGGATTCCTTTGTGACGTGGGTAATTTTGGCGGTGTAGATGAAGATTGCTATACCTCTGCTTCGAAACTTCTTGACCTTATCGTTCACGTTCACGCTAAGGATGCATTTACTCGTTCAGGTATGTCCTTCGATCCCGGCAGGGGTTATAGACTCACTCGCGGCGGTAACTATCGACGTGCGACTATTTTCGGTCATGGTGATGTTCCTACATATCAAATGTTAAACGCGATTCGCGGTTCCGGTTATGACGGATACGTTTCGCTCGAATTTGAAGGTCTTGAACCTGTTATGGATGCAATAACCATCGGTACCGAGAACCTTCAAAGAATGATACGCACAATCGAAGGGAAGTAATTATAATGCGTATTATTAACGGAAAGGTTTTGTTGGGAAACGATTTTCAACAAACCGACGTTGAAATAAATAATGGACTAATCAGCAATATCGATTCGCTCGGTAATGATGATAATTGCTTCGATGCAGATGGATTGTATGTGATTCCCGGCTTTATCGATACTCATATACACGGCTGTGTCGGTGTTGAATTTGCTTCAAGCGATGAGGATTTCACCCCCGCACGTCAATGGCTGGCAACCGAGGGCGTAACCTCTTTTTCGGCAACTGTTCGCGCTATGATGCCCGAAAATATAATCAAAGCCGAAAAAAACATACTTCGCGAGATGAAAAGGGAAGTCAACGGCGCGTCAATCGAGGGAATCAACCTTGAAGGTCCGTTTGTGTCGTTTGTCAAAAGCGGTGTAATGTGTCCTCCCGATATCGAATGTTCGAAAGAAACGGTTAAATCGTTCGCTGATGCAGGCGAGGGCAGGTTGAAGATAATAACTATTGCCCCCGAACGCGAAAACGCTCTTGAAGCGATCAAAACCGCTGTTGAATGTGGTATCAATGCTTCGATCGGTCATACAGATGCGACGTATGAACAAACCGTTTCGGCTATTGATTCGGGTGCTACACGTGCAACCCACCTCTTTAACGCGATGCGACCTTTGTCGCACCGTGAAAGCGGCGTTTTGGGTGCGGTGCTTACCGATGAACGCGTGAACTGCGAAATGATTTGCGATTTGGTTCACCTCGATGCACCCGTGATTAAAATGGCGTATAAATTAAAAGGTGCTGACGGTATCACACTTGTCAGCGATACGGGCTTTATGTCGGGACTCGGCGACGGTGAATTTGTAGTCGGCGGCAGAAAACGTACCGTAAAAGACGGAATCTGCCGTAATGACCAAGGCAAAATCGCAGGTAGCTGTGTTAGTATGCTCGTCGGCGCGAAGAATTTGTTGAAGCTGGGTATTCCGCTTAACGAAGTGTCGGTAATGGCGTCGCTCAACCCTGCAAAAGCACTGGGCATTTCCCATAAAACCGGATCAATAGAAGTCGGCAAACAAGCCGATATAATAGTTTGCGATAGCGAACTCAATATCAAAGCGGTATTTGTAAAAGGTATCAGGTGTAAATAATGGCATATAGAATTGGCGTCGATATCGGCGGTACAAGTGTAAAATTAGGTGTCGTCGATAACGAATTTAACGTAATAGAAAAATTAAGATTCCCGACAGGTGAAGAAGCAACCTCCGAGGGTATTATTAACGGCATAATAGATAATTGCCGTATGCTTTGCGAAAAATACGATGTCGAGGCAATCGGTATCGGTTCGGCAGGCGGTGTTGATTCCAAAAGAGGAATGGTTGTTTCCGCAGGTAATCTTCCGTTTGTCAACGAACCCGTCGCAATCAAGGTAGGTGAGGCGTTAAATCTTCCTACTCTTATCGAAAACGACGGCACTTGTGCGCTTATCGGTGAACGTGCGGCAGGCGTCTGCAAGGGCGCTGACGATACGCTCATTATTACCATAGGCACAGGTATAGGCGGTGCGATGATAGTGGATGGCAAGATCGTGCGCGGACATCTAAAACGCGCAGGCGAACTCGGTCACTTCATTATCGACCGTAACGGTATCGAGTGCGAATGCGGTCTTCGCGGTTGTTTTGAACGTTATGCTTCAGCCACCGCGCTTATCGAAGTAACCGAAAAAGCGGTGCAAGATAACCCGAATAGCATCTTGGCAACCGTTGCAAAAGACGGTATCAACGGTAAAACCGTCTTTGACGCTAACGAAATGGGTTGTCCCGTCGCGAAAGCGATTCTTGACGAGTACGGACAAATTTTGGCAGACGGCTTAAATAGCTTGATACATATTTTCCAACCTGCCGTAATCGCTCTCGCGGGCGGTATCGCAAATCAAGGCGAATCGCTGATAAAACTGTTCGAAGATAAAGTCTATAAACATTGTAAGGTCGCTACAACCTCATTAAACGGTAACGGCGGTATAATCGGCGCGGCTTTGTTGGGAACCGAATACGCAAGATAAAAAATAAAAAGGAAAACGGACAACTTTTAAAGCTGTCCGTTTAAGAAAAAGTGAAAAAGATGCACGGGAATTTCGTGCATCTTTTGTTTTATAGCGTAACAATCAGGGGAAATGTACGTTGTTTTCCAAACCTTTGGAAAAACTAAAGCATTCTACTAACTCAAAGTAATATTATAAATTTAATAATTTAATATCAAATCGACCGTTCTGCTTAAAATAACCCAAATTAAATATTTCGCCCGCGTGTTTCTTGTTCCAAACTTCTGCCACGGTTTTTAACTCGTTTGCTGTTATAAGTAGTATTTGAGTGTCGTTATTCAATGAATAATCTACACATTCCTGTATGCTTTGTGGTGTAAAGTCGGAGGCAATAACTAAAAACACAGCAACGTCTTTATCAGATGTTTTTATATACCTATCAAATTGATCAATATGGTCTTTAAGATTTACCGGTGTTTCTTTTGATTTATTATCCCACATTATATATTTATCTTTGAAGGATAATTTTCCGTCGGGATGCTCTGAACCAGTTAAAGTCAAAGGTTTATTTATCAACATTTTTTCAAATATGTAATTAGTAGCATCTTCAAAATAATGTTCACATTGTAAATCTTTTTCTATAATGTTATTAGAACGCAAGAATTTTAAATCCCTTCGTGCTAACTCGTTATATACCGAGACGAGTTTTTCCCTTGCGTCTTCTGTTTTTAATTCGATGCGACGCATGGAGTCATAATAATTCAAAATTCTATCAACAAGCACATTTTTTGTTCCTGATACAACAAGTCCTAAATCTCCACACCAACTAGAAAGTACAGAAACATCCAAACCATCGCGCGGAGAAAAACCAGCTATCAAATTTGTAGGCTTGATTTTATTACGAATAAGTAGTTTCAATTCGTGTATGGTGGGATTGTTGGAAATTTCAATATTTGCAGTTTCGTAATAAGAACTTGCCTTATTTACTATATCAAGTAAATATTGTTTGTTGGTCTTCTTTATGACATAATCAATCAACTTTTCATATCCATAAGAACGAATTTCAATATTAAAATATTTGCGAATCTCACTTGCAATATCATCTGGTATCATATCACACATAACACCATCCGAATTTTTAACTGTTACAATTAAACCCTTTGACTGTAATAATCGACGCGTAGTATCGATAT
>JAGBUH010000214.1 GCA_017630915.1 Clostridia bacterium | reverse complement strand
TTGGTTGATACGTCTAAACGCGCATCAACGTGACCTTAATTTGACGGTTTATAGTTCGACGTTGAAGTCAACGCCAGCAGGGAGATCGGTGCTCATGAGCGCTTCGACGCAAGCCTTAGAGGGTTTGATGATGTCGATAAGACGCTTGTGAGTGCGATACTCAAACTGTTCGCGGCTGTCCTTATACTTGTGAACAGCACGAAGGATAGTGATGATTTCCTTGTCGGTAGGAAGAGGAATGGGACCAGAAACGGTAGCGCCGTTGCGCTTTGCAGTTTCAACGATCTTTTCCGCAGCACGATCGATAAGAGTGTGATCGTAGCTTTTAAGACGGATTCTGATTTTGTCTTTCTTTGCCATGGGTTTGCCTCCAAATATAATAATGTAATGATTTGACGGCAGAGCCTTGAACACCGCGCCGGGCGTTTCGTGTAACACCCTTAAAAAATGCTCGAAGGCTGCGCCCGTTTGTCTGACATACTCTGTCATAGTTACCTGTCGTTTGACAGCAATCTATAACTTCATCGCACACCAAGCGAATCGATTTTATCACTTTCGGATGAAAAAATCAATATATGTCGACAAATTCATTTGTAAACATTTTATGAACAAAAATTCGATAAGTTTTATTAAAAAAGGGATTTACAAAACGCAGATTTTTGATATAATGAGTGATAGATTATTATATATAATATAAAGGAAGATAAATCGCATGAAAATCGAAAGAAACAACAAAGGCGTATGCTCTCGCAGTATATCTTTTGACATTGATGAAAACCATATCATCACAAACATTTCGTTTGTAGGAGGTTGCAACGGCAACCTTAAAGGCGTTTCCGCACTGTGCGAAGGTATGAAAGCGGAAGAAGTTATTAAACGTTGCAAGGGTATCAGATGCGGTTTTAAAACCACCTCCTGCCCCGACCAACTCGCTTGTGCTTTGGAAGAAGCATTGGCTGAAATATAAGTTTTCGGAGGATTTTTTCATGATTAACGAATATAAAAAATGGTGCGACAACGAATCTCTTGACGAGATTTCAAAAGCAAGACTTAAAGAAATCGAAGGCGACGAAACCGCTATTGCCGAACGTTTTGCAGTTCCGATGAGCTTCGGCACGGCAGGTTTGAGAAGCACTATGGACGTCGGCATTTCAAAAATGAACGTATATACCGTCGGTCAAACAACACCAGGTCTTGCCGAACTCATCATTTCGGCAAACGGGCAGGAACGCGGTGTTGCAGTTTGCTATGACAGCAGAAATAACTCCGAACTGTTTGCAAAAACCGCCGCAAGCGTGCTTACCGCAAACGGCATTAAGGTTTATCTCTTCGACGGAATGCGTCCTACGCCCGAACTTTCTTTTGCAATTCTCTATTACGGTTGCATCGCAGGCATTAACGTTACCGCGTCGCACAACCCGAAAGAATATAACGGATACAAGGTTTATTGGGACGACGGTGCACAACTTCCGCCCGAACATGCTAACACCGTTTCGGAATCAGCTGCAAAGACCGATATATTCAGCGGCGTAAAGAAGATGTGTCTTGACGAAGCAAAGGAGCGCGGATTGCTTATTATGATAGGCGACGAGTGCGACGAGGCATTTTTGAAAGCAGTGCTCGATTGCAGACTTGATGCAGAAAACACCAAGGCAAACGGTAACAAAGTTGGTCTTGCATATACCGCACTTCACGGCACGGGTTACAAGCTTGTCCCCGAAGCACTCAAACGTTGCGGAATCGACAATCTTATAACCATTGACAGCCAGATGATTCCCGACGGCAACTTCCCCACCGTTGCGTCCCCCAACCCCGAAAACCGCGAGTGTTTCGAAGAAGCGATTAAGAAACTCGACGAGTTAGGTGTTGATTGCGGTGCAATTATCGCAACCGACCCCGATGCCGACAGAATCGGTCTTGCCATTAAAGACGAAAAAGGCGAATTCTTCGCACTTAACGGCAACCAAATCGGTGCGTTGCTCATCGACCATATAATTAAAATAAGGAAGAAAAGCGGTATACTACCCGAAAACGCATGTGCTATCAAATCGGTTGTTTCTTCTAACCTTTTTGATGCAATATGCGAAAAGAACGGCGTTCGCCACATAAGTGTACTTACAGGATTTAAGTACATCGGCGAAAAAATCAAAGAATGGGCAATCGACGGAAGCAACACCTTCATTTTCGGTTACGAAGAAAGTCAAGGTTACCTTTCGGCAGGTTATGCGCGCGATAAAGATGCGATCGGAGCAAGTGTGCTTGCCGCGGAAATGGTTTGCCGCCACTATGCAGACGGAAAAACCGTTTACGAAGCGTTGCAAGACATTTATCGCGAATACGGTATATACAAAGAAAGCGTATTAAACGTTAAGATAAGCGGTATCGACCCGATGGCGCTTATGGGCGATATTATGGCGGACATTCGCAAAAAAACGCTTGATTCTATCGGCGGTTTAAAGGTTCTTGCTCAACGTGATTATTCGACCGGAATTATCAAAAACATTAAAGACGGAAGTGAATCGCCGACAGGATTGCCCAAAAGCGATATGCTTTATTACGAATTAGAAGGCGGTTCGGCGGTTATCATTCGTCCGTCGGGCACAGAACCGAAGATTAAGGCTTATATCCTTGCACGTGCAGAAAGCAACGACGAAGCAAACAGCATCATCGAAAACTGCACAAACGATTGCAAAGCATTGCTCAATAAATAATATACAGACATAGGAGTGTACTGCGTACACTCCTTTTTCTTCAATATAGCACGAAATACCACAATTTATCGTTGAATATTTACAAAAAAACATAATTTTGTGTGTTGACAAAAGTGCTTGTTTTGATTTATTATATTTAGTAATGTTTATATTTTAAATTTCCAGAGGGAGAAAGAAATGCTAACGCTTCGCGATATAAAAAAGTCATACATTGTAGGAGATACCGTCACAAGAGCATTAAAAGGCGTATCTATCAACTTCCGCAAAAGCGATTTCGTTGCAATTTTAGGTCCGTCGGGTTGCGGCAAAACAACGTTATTGAATGTTATCGGAGGTCTTGACAAATACGATTCCGGTGATCTTATCATCAACGGCAGATCAACAAAAGAATACAAAGATTCCGATTGGGACAAATACCGCAACCATTCTATCGGTTTTGTTTTCCAATCTTATAATTTAATTCCTCACCAAACCGTTTTAGCTAATGTCGAATTAGCGCTTACCCTTTCGGGTGTCAGCAAAAGCGAGCGCAGAGAACGCGCGATGGAAGCACTCAAAAAGGTAGGTATCGACGACCAAGCGAAGAAGAAACCCAATCAGCTTTCGGGCGGTCAGATGCAAAGAGTTGCTATCGCAAGAGCTTTGGTTAACAACCCCGATATTTTACTTGCCGACGAGCCCACGGGGGCACTTGATACTGCAACAAGTGTACAAATCATGGAACTCTTGAAAGAGATTTCCGCTGATAAGCTCGTTATTATGGTTACGCACAACCCCGAATTAGCGCAAGAATATGCAACGAGAATCATCAATCTTCGTGATGGCGAAGTTGTCAGCGACAACAACGAATATGCCCCCGAAGAAGAAAAGACAGAAGCAACACCCGAAAAGAAGGCAAAAAAGAAGAAATATAAAACTTCCATGTCCTTTAAAACAGCACTTTCGCTTTCGCTTAACAACCTCTTGACCAAAAAAACGAGAACCCTGCTTACCAGTTTCGCAGGTAGTATCGGTATCATAGGTATCGCGCTTATCCTTTCTCTTTCAAGCGGTTTTAAAGCATATATAAACAAGGTTCAGGAAGATACGCTTTCTACGTATCCGATTCAGATAACCTCTGAAACAATGGATATGGCAGGATTGCTCACCGAACTTGCAGGAACCGCCACCTCGGAAGAAAACACACACGAACTTGACAAGGTATACTCAAAACCCATTTTCGGAAAACTTATCAATACAATGATGTCCGAAATCGAGAAAAACGACCTCAAAGCGTTCAAGGAATATCTCGACAGCAACCGCGAATCACTTGACTCTTATATCACTGATATTAAATACACGTACGGTGTTCGTCTTGACGTTTATGCGGCTGACACTTCAAACGGTGTTATTAAAGTCAACCCGATGGAAATCATGACCACAATGATGGGCGGTTCATCGAATTCAATGATGATGATGTCATCAGGCAGCGACGAAAACGGAATGAACGTATGGAGCGAGTTGCTTGATAACCGCGAACTTTTGGAATCGCAATACGACGTCATTTGCGGCGAATGGGCCGATGAATATAATGAAATTGTGCTTTTCGTTGACGAAAACAACGAAATACACGACCTCATACTTTGTGCATTAGGTCTTGCCAACCAAAACGATGTTTACAAGATGATGCAAGACGTTGCAAGCGGCAAAAAGCTCGACGAAGAAATGAAGAGTTACACCTATGAAGAAATAATGGAACTCGGATTCAAGCTAGTACCTTCGTCTGCGCATTATGAGCTTGATAACGTCACAGGCGTTTGGGAAGACAAGAGCAACGACGAGATGTTTATGAAAAAACTCGTCAAGAACGGAACCGATATTAAAATCGTCGGCATTATGCGACCGAAAGCCGATGCAGTTGCCACAAGTGCAACAGGTATGATCGGTTACACTCATGCACTTACTGAATATTGTATCGAACTCAACAATCAATCCGAAATTGTAAAAGCGCAAAAAAGCGAGGAAATCTCGCAGACTGCTACCGCAAAATACGGAAAAGATTACAAATACTGCGAAGTTGACGTATTTACAGGCATTCCTTTTGATTACGAACCCGAAGCAATCGAAATCACAATGGACACCGTAATGGCTTACGTCGAAACCCTTCCCGATGACCAAAAGCAACAAATTCTTGCAATGATGCAAGGTATGACCGAAGAACA
>JAGBUH010000213.1 GCA_017630915.1 Clostridia bacterium | reverse complement strand
CATCGTCGCGTTGGTTTCGGCGTTTCTGCTTGTAATTACGTATTATATCCTTAGATTCGTTTAAGTGCCGATGATGGTCGGTTCAGTAATAGTAGCGATTTTCGAATCTTCAATGATGATAAATCTCGGTTTGGGGTTGTTCAACCTCATTCCCCTGCCTCCGCTTGACGGTTCGAATATCGTGATTTGTATACTCCCGAATAATTTGGCGGCAAAATATTCAGAATTGCGTTATTATTCAAGATATATCTTCCTCGGTTTGATATTGCTTCAATACGTACCGATTCTTGAAATAATTCCATCAATAATTTTTGCGCCGCTTGGTTTCTTGCGCGGAGTTTTATACGACGCATTTGTCGGGTTGGCGGACCTTATTATCGCCCCTATTTTTGCCAATATGTAATAACTCAGGTGTTTTATGGAGATAATCAACTTAAAGATCGAGCAATACGAAGGTCCTCTTGACCTTTTACTTGCGTTGATTTCCAAACACAAAATAGATATTTTTGATATCCCGATATCCGAGATATGCGACCAATACATCGCTTATCTCGACGCTATGCGCAGGATGGATATGGAAGTCACAAGCGAATTTGTCGTTATGGCGGCGGATTTGATGCTTATTAAGAGCAAAATGTTGCTTCCTCGCACCGAAGAAAGCGAAGACCCGCGTACACAGTTGGTTGACGCATTGCTTGAACACCAACGTGCGAAAGCGGCGGCGGAATTTCTTAAAATGCAGAGCGCAGGGCATTACGACACCTTCACAAAGCCTGCGAGCGAACCCGAAAAGAGCGATTATTCACGCGGTCACGCGGTTGATTTGCTCACCGAAGCGTTTGCGCGTATCGCAGACAGAATCGCGCTCAGAAAAACCGACGGCGAACCCGAACTCTTTAAACGGATTGAAGAAAGATATTATTCGGTCGAAGAAAAATCATCTGCGATAATGTCCTACCTCGACCAAAGAAGGAATTGCAAGTTCGACGACCTTTTCATGCGCGTTCACAGCCGCAGCGAAGCGGTTGCCGTATTCATGGCGTTGCTTGAACTTGTGCGCGACGGTTTGATTGACGTCGAACGCAACGGTGACGATATTGAATTATCACTTGCCGAAAACGACGGCGAACTCAATGACGGAGAATTATTATGAACATAAACCACGAAACACCTGCCGCACTCGAAGCGATACTTTTCGCTTGCGGCGGTCCTGTGCCGTTTGAACGGCTTTGCGATATTCTCGGTGTCAATGCCGAGGGATTGCGCGAGGCGGCGGCGATACTTAAAAACAAATATTCCGATGACAAGGAAAACGGAATACAACTTATCACGGTCGAAAATGCGTATCAGCTTTGCACAAAAGCATACGTTGCCGAATACGTAAAAAAAGCGTTGGAACTCCGCAAAGCGCCTCCGCTTTCGAAAGCGTCGCTTGAAGTTTTGGCGATTATCGCATATAACCAACCTGTCACAAGGTCGTTCATCGAAATGGTGCGTGGTGTTGACAGCGCATCGATTGTCGCGTCACTCGTTGACAAGGGGTTGGTTGCCGAACGCGGAACACTCGACGCCCCCGGCAGACCGATCTTATTCGGTACGACCGACACGTTTTTAAGATGTTTCGGGTTAGAAAGTATTGACGACCTTCCCAAAACCGAATTACAAATGACCGGAGAACAGGTGTCGCTTGACCTTGCCTCCGCTGAAACCGAAAAGGAGCAAAATAATGAGTAACACCAACGAAATGCCGATGAAACAAATGATTGAATCCGCGCTTTCCAAAATCCGCGAGGTTGTTGACGTTAATACCGTTATCGGAGAACCTATAACCATTTCTTCCGACGTGACGATTATCCCCTTTTCGAAGGTCGCGGTCGGTTTCGCCTCGGGCGGAAGCGAATTCGGCGGCAAAAACAACCCCAACCCCGAAGGACGCGCTTATTTTGCAGGCGGTAACGGCGCAGGCGTGACTATCACTCCGCTTGGTTTTATTTGTGTCGAAAAAGGTTCTACCCGAGTTATCGAGCTCGGCAACCCCGTGACCTATTCCGCACCGAAAGACCCCGTTAACCGCGCTCTTGACGGAATTAACGGAGTTATCGAAAAGGCGCCCGACCTTATTTCGAAGATTATGGACATCTTCTCAAAAGGCGGTAATACCGACAACGCCGAGGTTGACGTTGACGAATTGCTTGCCAATGCGGCTGATGATGACGGCGAAGACGTAATAACTTTTTAACGTTGATTGATAAATTTGAAAATTTGATAAACCATAACAGAAAAAGCCGTTAACGACGGCTTTTTCTATTGACATTACTAAATTAGAGTGCTATAATTTCCCATAGAAAATGAATTTTCGGAGGATATGTTAAAATGAGAATTATTGTTTGCGAAAATGCAGATGCAGTTGCAAAAGAAGCTGCTAAAATCTTTGCGGCACAAGTTTATATGAAACCCAATTCGGTTCTCGGTCTTGCCACCGGCTCTACTCCCGTTGGCATGTACAAGATTCTTGCCGACATGAACCAAAAGGGCGAAATCTCCTTCAAGGACTGCAAAAGCTTCAACCTTGATGAATACTACCCCTTAGCTCCCACTCACGACCAAAGCTACCGTTACTTCATGAACGTTAACTTCTTCGACCACATCGACATTGACAAGGCGAACACCCGCGTTCCCGACGGCTTGGCAGAAGACCCTGCGGCTATGGGCGCTGAATACGATGCAGCTATCGACGCAGCAGGCGGTGTTGATATCCAAGTTCTCGGTATCGGTCAAAACGGTCACATCGCGTTCAACGAACCCGATGAAAAGCTCGTTGCAGGTACTCACCTCACCTCCCTCACCGAAAGCACCATCAATGCTAACGCTCGTTTCTTCGAAAAGAAGGAAGACGTTCCTACTCAGGCAGTTACCATGGGTATGGCTTCTATCATGAAGGCAAAGACCATCATTCTTCTCGCTACCGGTAAGGCAAAACATCAAGCAGTTTCCGAACTTCTTGACGACAAGATTACTACCTCGAACCCTGCAACCCTTCTTAAACTCCACCCCAACACCGTAATTATCGTTGACAAAGACGCCTACAACGGTTGATCGAAGCGCAGATACGGTTTCACCCCCCAAGAATCTTCGATTCTCGGGGACCCCGTAGTGCTAACGCATTAGGCAGAAAACTTCGGTTTTCTGCCTTTTTGTGAGTTCCGTTCGCTCGCGCAGGATTTGTGCGCCTCGTTCGCTACGCTCTCTCGTTGTCCAAATCCTCGAAACTCCAAGGTATAAAAATCGACGCACATGTCGCCGATTTTTATTTGATTTTATATAAACAACGAAACCGCGTGAATTCACGTGGTTTCTTCTTTTTTGCAAAAAATCACCCGCCTTATTCAGACGGGTGAAAATTTTGTATTAACTTATACCGTATAAGTACCAAACGCGATACGTTTAACGAGGAGATAATCGGCGGAGTTGGTCTGTTTATCTCTGTTGATGTCCGCGCGAGCAAGTTCGACATTGGACAATTCATACGTGCCGAAACAAGCGCGTTTTACAAACAAATAGTCAATCGAGGTGACTTTTTCATCGCCGTTCAAATCGGCGAATTCGGCCTTCTTCGGGTTAAGAAGAATCGCGTTTTCAAGAGCTTCAATTTCTGCTCTTATTTCGCTTGCACTCTTGCCGTCGGTTGAAAATTCTTTTGCCTTGTTAATCGCTTCTTGGATTTTCTCCCATTCTACTTTTGCGTAATCGGATTCATCAAGATTGGTTTCGGTTTGGGAAATTATTTCGGTGAATTCTTCGCCCAAAACCTTATCATAATCCCAATGAATCGTCGCATCGCAATAAGCGTTCCAATAACCATACCACCCCTCAGGTTGAGTTTCGGCTTCGCAATAAATATCAGTAAGACCAGAACAATCTTCAAATGCCCAATCGCCTATACTTGTAATCGAATCGGGTATGGTTATGCTTGTTAGGCTGTAACATCCGCGAAATGCATAATCGCCTATTTTTGTAACACTGCCGTCAGATGGAATTATACTATTTTTGCAACCCACAATGAGTGTCTTTGTTTCGGTTTTTATTAAACAGTTGCCTGAACTATGATATACCGTATTGCCCGATTTAACGGTTATACTTTCAAGACTTGAACAACCGTAAAATGCATAATCACCTATACTTGTAACCGAATCGGGTATGGTTATGCTTGTTAGGCTGCAACAAGCGTAAAATGCCATATCACCTAAGTTTGTGACCGAATCGGGTATGACCACGCTTGTTAGGTTCGTGCAATCTTCAAATGCACCCGAGCCTATACTTGTAACCGAATCGGGTATGGTTATGCTTGTTAGGCTGGAGCACCAAGAAAATGCATGGTAGCCTATACTTGTAACACTTCCGTCAGACGGTATAACACTATTT
>JAGBUH010000212.1 GCA_017630915.1 Clostridia bacterium | reverse complement strand
GCTGCTTCCTCTGACGACGCTGCTTCCTCTGACGACGCTGTTTCTTCCGAAACCTCTTCCGAAGTAGTTCTCGTAAGCAAGAACGTTGCTCTTGGTAAGACCTACACCACTTCCGCTCTTTACGGTAAGCCTGATTATCCCGATGAAAACGGCGCAACTCTTACCGACGGTAAATACCCCGTAGAAGGCAAGTTCAACGATCCCGCATTTGCAGGCTTCAATAAGAACACCGATGACGTTAAGGCTAACGGTTATTCTGCAATTACCGTTGACCTCGGCGAAATCTACAACCTCGACAAGTTCGTAGTTTCTACCGGTTCCAAGTTCCTTTCCAACGGTATCGGCGCTCCCGCAGGTATCGAAGTTTACGTTTCTTCCGATAACGAAAACTGGACCAAAGCCGGCGAAGCTGCTTACGTTGATTCTGATGCAGTTATCTACGTTGACGCAGTTGTAGAACTCGAAGAAGCTGTTGACGCTCGTTACGTTGAATATCGCGTTCTTCCTCACACCGAACCCGGCACTGCTGCTTGGATGTTCGTATGCGAAGTTCAAGCTTTCGCAAACGTTGAAGGTACCGCAGACGACGTTACTCCTTCCGCTCCCAGCACTCCCGTTAAACCCGGTGATGCTTCCAGCACTGTAGTATTTGTTATCGTTGCTCTCGTAGCAATCGCAGGTTCCGCAGTTGTTATTAAGAATCGCAAATAATTTACGTAAATAAACGTATATAAGAAAAGACGGCAAACGCCGTCTTTTCTTTTGTCAATAAAAAGTTATTACTGTTATTATATTTTGTAAGGATTGCCATTGAATGTTTATTTACAGAGTGATATAATCGCGATTGTTGAATAATTCTGTCGAAAAAGAGGTTTATTATGAAAGGCTTTTATTTAAAACCAAAGCTGTTTGACACATTAAAGAATTACAGCGGACAACAATTTACCAAAGATATTATCGCAGGTATTATCGTTGCCGTAATCGCACTTCCTCTTTCTATCGCGCTCGCCTTAGCATCGGGTGTTGCTCCCGAATGCGGTATTTATACCGCTGTTGCGGCAGGTTTCATCGTTTCGTTTTTAGGCGGTAGCCGCGTGCAGATTGCAGGACCTACTGCGGCATTCGCCACTATTGTTGCGGGTATCGTTGCCACAAAAGGCATGAGCGGTCTGTTCGTTGCAACAATCCTTGCAGGTATTATACTTATTCTTATGGGCGTATTCAAACTCGGTGCGCTTATTAAATATATACCCTACACTATCACAACGGGTTTCACCGCAGGTATCGCCGTCACCATTTTAATCGGCCAGATAAAAGATTTTTTGGGTTTAACTTATGCAGGCGGTGTTAAGCCCGTTGAAGCGATTGAAAAAATCGAAGCAAATATTCATGCCATCGATACTTTCAGTTGGCAGGCATTGCTGGTTGGCGTTGTCTGTTTGTTAATTCTTATTGTATATCCCAAGTTCGAAAAACGCGTTCCTCCTTCGTTGATTGCCGTTGTTTTCGGTGCACTTATGGTTAAATTCATTCCTGCGCTCGACAACGGTGTATACACTATCGGCGAACTTTATGATATTCCTATGGGTTTACCCAAAATGGATTTTTCGGGTATCGATTTCAGTTTATCCAACATCGGCGCACTCCTCCCCGATGCCTTTACAATAGCAATTCTTGCAGCGATTGAATCTTTGCTTTCGTGCGTTGTTGCGGATAACATGGTTAATTCGCGTCACAACTCCAATGCCGAACTCATGGCACAGGGTGCAGGTAATATCGCGTCGGTTTTATTTGGCGGCATCCCTGCAACAGGCGCGATTGCACGTACAGCCGCAAATGCTAAAAACGAAGGAAGAACGCCTATCGCAGGTATGGTTCACGCGGTTGTATTACTTCTCGTCTTGCTATTTTTAATGCCTTATGCAGGTTTGATTCCCATGCCCACCATAGCCGCTATACTCTTCATGGTGGCATATAATATGAGCGAATGGAAACGCTTTGTTCGTGTTATCAAAACCGCACCTAAGTCGGATATAGCCGTTATGGTTATAACCTTTGCGCTCACCGTTATTTTCGACCTCGTTATTGCAATCGAAGTCGGTTTGGTTATGGCGTTCGTTCTCTTTATGAAACGCATGAGCGACGAAACAAAAATTGTCGGTTGGCAGAAAATAGACACCGACGACGTAAATGGCAGCATTGAATATAAGCACATTCCCGATGACGTAAAAGTGTTTGAAATCGAAGGACCGTTATTCTTCGGTTCGGCAGATAAAATCGCCGATATTATCGCAGATGATAATACCGAATACATCATTCTTCGTATGCGTGCTGTGACCGCTCTCGATTCCACCGCTATGAACGCGCTTGAATCGTTACACGAGAAATGTGAAGAAAAAGGAATCCGCTTGATTCTTTCTCACGTCAACGAACAGCCGTTTAAGATCATGCAAAAATCAGGATTTGTTGACAAAATCGGTAGTGATAACTTCCCTGCACACATCGACAGCGCATTACAACTTGTATCTAAATAAAAAACAAAACCTCGAAAGTTTATCTTTCGAGGTTTTTTCACAATTAGTTATTTAAATATCGTCGCAATCGTCTTCATCAACCATATATTCTCTCGCACTAACGCGTTTTTTATCACGTTCGGATTCAACCATATCAGAAAGCATTTCCTTAACCTTGGAGGGATTCTTTATCTTGCATATATCAAATTCGGGTGAAGATTTATCGGCGGTACAGCAATGTATCGTGCCGACACCGAACATGCGCTGACCAAGCGGACGGTTCAATGTTAGATCCATTATACGATAAAGGCGAACTTCTTCCTCTTTCTTGGAAAGAAATCCCGATTCGATAAGTAATTTATCATTTGTAAGTTTATAAACCGTAAAACTCAACGGCAAACCAAAAATAGTACGTTTTCTATCCTTCCATACGAATCCGTTTTCAGACATAATAATTACCTCCGTTTCTATTATGCATTATTTTACCACATTGTTTTTGAAAATACAAGAGTTATATAACACATCATTCGAATATCGTTTCGTAATTATACTCGGAATAAAACTTATATACTTCGTAAAAATAATCCTCACAATTTTCTTTGGTCAATTTATATTTATCCGCATTCATATTTCGAAGAATTTTTGTATTGATGGCACCGCTATAATGAACGGTATCTTTATAATTATCCAAATTGCAAACCGTATCATAATCAGTCAAAAAAGAATACAAATGTATATTATCATATTCCAACATCATTTCTATTGCAATTCGTTGCGCTTCGAGATGTTTATCCATCGTTCCGTCAATTCTTAATGAATCCCAGTATACAATGCTATACGGTGGCAAAAACAAATAGAAATCAATATTTGGATTATCTTTTGCAACACTTAATATGTTTTCTTCTACCGTTTCGCGCACTATTCTTTTTTCTTCATCACTTATTCTTTTTTGCTCAACAACAGATTCTTCTGTTGTATACCCGTTCAAAACGATATTTTTGCCATAATTAGCATCTTTATCCCAATTTGCATATTCATCAAACGTTGTCGATGGCAGTCTGCGCAATGTGGATATGACCGAGGGATATACATATTCGAGAAGTACATCTTTATTAAAAAGATAATTTACATCATTT
>JAGBUH010000211.1 GCA_017630915.1 Clostridia bacterium | reverse complement strand
GCGCCACAATGTCAACAACAAATTAAAAAATGAAAGGACAAAAAGAAAATGAAAACCGAAAACAAAACTTACACCACCGAAGAAGAGATAAAAGCGATCCGCGCATACTTTGAAGAAAACGAAAGCGAATACAACGACGCGATCGAAGAATTAGACAGTTACAACGGATATTTGACCGACGACCGCTACTATCAAATGGAAGAATTGAACGAATTTTACAGCGGGCAAGAGCCGATCGAAATACTTTGCCGCGCTTTTTACGGCTATGACGAGGAAACGTGGACGACCGACGGCAGCGGACAAAAAGAGTATGGAGCATTTAACCCGAACCGCGAATATTTTAGATATAACGGTTATGGCAATTTGGTATCAGCCGACTACAAAGATTATAGCGCGCTTTTAGATGATTATTTTGTCCGCGACTATATCGAAAACGCCGCGAACCTTTGGAACGTTCCCGACGACGTGCAGGAGATAATAGATAACATTGACGACGGCACGGAGGATAACGGCAATGACTAAAACCGAAAAAACCGCTTTGAAAATCGGCGCACTTGTCGCGCTGCTTGTCGCCGTCGCCGTGATCGCGTACAAGTCCGGCAGCGTCGGACACTTAAACATTATAGGCTTATGGAGGTAAAAATCATATGGTATTATATGAAATATATAAAAGCGATATAAAAAAATATGGAAGTATAGAAAAAGTAATAAAAAGCGGCGACTATATCTCACGTGATAATATGGAAGATTTTATCAAAAACGCTTTTAACTTCGGACACGGTACAAAAAAAGATTTTAACGAACATATGAAAAATAATAAAGCTCTTTGGATATGGTACGATCCGAAAACAAAAAGACAAATTACAAAAATATAAACGGAGGTAAAACAATGAACACATACCAAAAGAAAAAAGAGGAATTGCGTCAACAGGCGCTTGAATGGCAAGCACATCTTGCCGACGTTCCGCAAAGTTGGCTTGATGTAATGCAAGCGGGCGACTATTTCAGCGAAAACGGGCGCAAGTACGGTTTATTGCGCGAGTTCCGCGAAAATGGTATTTGTTGAGGTGATACAATGCTAATCGCAACAACTATAATTATATGGATTATCGCCCTTGCGTTGCCATCGCCAAAAAGATACCGCAAACGGCAAACAACACGCGCCGCGCCCGAAAAGCTGCCCGCCTTGCCTGATCCCGACGAAGTGCAATTCCTACTTACACAACGGCAACAACTTTTCGCCATCGCTGCCGAAATTGACGAATTGCCCGACGGCGAACGCAAGACGCGAAAACAAATAGCAATAGACAAGCAAATATTTGCGGTTGACAAAAAATTGAAACGGCTTTATAATTGACAAAAACGGAGGTATAAAACAATGAAAACCCGCGATTATACAATTAGAGTTATGGCGCATGAATCACACGCCGCGCCAAATCTCAAATACGCAACGGATCTATTACGCGAAATATTCAACGAGGAAAAACAAAAAGATCCCGAATCACTCTCCGCAGCAAAAAACATAACTCTTGAAATTGTATTCAACGATTGACAGCCCCAAATAACACAAATCGCCCGCGATCCGTCGCGGGCTTTTGTTATACCTTGCCGGACTCTGAAAACACCCGAAAAACCGCAAAATAACAACGCGACAAGCCGCAGCCCGTCGCCCGTTACCGCTTGCCCGTTGACAACTTAATACACCATATATAGCTATAAAGCGTTAAAATGCGTTTATAGCCGTTTTTACTTGTCAAGTGATAGACTAGTACCAAATCACAAAAAGCCGTTAAAACGCAAAATAACAAGCCGTAGAGGTATGCCCCGAATATCAACCAACGGTTGAGTCGCCGATGGTGAAAACTCCAAAACCCGCCAAACCGCCTTTCTGCGATTTCGCAAAATTGACTTTCTGCGCCAAAAGGAAAAGCCGACAAGCGTTTCTGCTCATCGGCTCTTTCTGCGTTATTCATCCTCCACAATATCGGCATACTTACGGGCGATTTCTTCTGCGCTATGCTTTCTGCCTTCGTAGTCCATCTCGCCCTCGTCGAGCTTCGCTTCGTCGTTGGTATAGCCGCTCTTATTGTTACGCATAATGAATATGCGGAACGCAGGATTGTCGCCGCGTATCAATCCGTCCTGTGCAAGCACGGTATCAATAACGGCACACCCCATTTTCAGCGCGTCGATGACTTCGGGCGGTTTCGATTTCGTTGCGCCGGAGAGCCAATACGATAACATCCTTCGGTCAACCTTGAACGCCATCGCAAAACCCTCTCGCGTGACGGGGACTTCTTCTTCTGC
>JAGBUH010000210.1 GCA_017630915.1 Clostridia bacterium | reverse complement strand
CTTTCGGTTGAATCATAGAAACCGGAGCATCGCTGTTTGCGACAAAGGTGAAATGACCGAAGCCGTCTTTGTCTTTGATTCCCAAAGTGGTGAAACGCACAACGGTTACGTCTTCGGAAACGAGAGGGACAACGATGTCCTTGTTGCCGTTAACCGACTTGCAGATAAGTTGGAAGGTACCGCCAACTGTGGGAGGAATATCGATGATCGCGATAATGCTGTCCTTGCAATCGCTGAGGTCGGCATTGAAATCTGCGGTTTGACCGTCACTCTCCAACAAAGAGTATGTAACCTTGTCGCCGTTGAAAAGACCGATTGAGGTGGTCGAAATGAATTTTTGTTCTGCCATAATTATTTTCTCCTTTCAAAATTAAAGAGTGTTACCGCCGTCGCTAACGGGACAGCATACAAGTTCAGAGGGCTTGATTACCTTCGCGCCGAATACAAGTCTGCCGCGAACTGCCTTGTCGAACGAGTTTTCAAGTCTGTCAAGAACCTGAGTTTCAAGTACCTGTTCGGCATAAGCGATAGCGGAATAGGAACCTGCGAGCATCATGGTGTTGCCCTTGTTAACGGAAAGTTGGTTGGAAACGTAAATATCGCAACCGAGCTCGTCGGTAAACGCAACCGCGCCGGTGCCGTTTACGCCGTTGTTGATTTGGAACTTAATGCCTGCGAGCATAAGTTTGGTCTTGATAAACGGGGGAACGACAATCCAGGTTCTGCCGTCGGGAACGTTTGCTTCTTCAAGAGTTTGTTTCATACCAGCGATGGTTTGAAGCACGTGTTCGGGGGTTGCGCTAACCGCATCCATAACCTTGCCTGCATCTTCATAAAGGGAAAATACATAAGTATCAACCTCGTTTTTAAGAAGATAACTTGCTCTCTTGGTTTGGCTGTCTTCAAGACCGATAGAGGAACGAAGCGCTTCGATATCCTTGATTTTGAAGGAAAACGCTTTGTCTTGGTCGATGAGGAGTTGCAAGGACGAATCGTCGATGTCTTCATAGGTGATACTGCCGTTGTAGTCGTAAACGGTAGGGTCGTTAAGACCGATAAAGACGACGGAATCGCCTCTGTCCTTGATGTCGCCTGCGAAACTTGTGTTGCAGACGGTGTTTGCTAAAAGGTTGTCCTCGTTGGTGCGAAGAATCTCTGCCGAGATGATTTTTTCGATACTGTTGTAATTAGACAATTTTAAAATCTCCTTTTCTTAATTGAATTTCCAGTTTTTCATGGCGTTAAGGATACCCTTGTAGTTGGATTTGATATCCTTGTTACTCATTTTTTCTACCTGTTCTTTTGTGAAAACAGGTTCGGTCGAACCGTCGCTTGATGCAACGGCACCAGCCTTGCCGTTTCGCTCGTTTACGCTCGATGCATATTTGTTAAGCGCGTCTTGCGAGGCGATATACAATGCATAAGCATGTGAAAGCGTTGCGCCGTTTTGAACGTCTTCCCAAACAGAATCGGGAATATCTTCGGGCGACACGTCGGGGAAAATCTCGCGAAACTTTTTGATTTCTTGTGTCATTTCCGTTTCGTTCTTCTTTTGTCTGTCTTTTTTGCGTTGGTTTTTCTTGTTTTCTCTCGCATTGTTTAGTTCGTTTACGACGTCTTGGGGAAGACCTGCGGTATTTATCGGCTGGTCGCCGAATTCTTCTTCAACCATTTCGATGAACTGGTCGATTCGTAAACCCATGCTATCCGCGAGGTCGTAAATCGTGTCGAGAATTTGCTCATTGTTGATTCGTTTCAATTAGGTTATTACCTCCTTTTATTTCGGCATTTTCCTCTGCCGAACGTATTTCTTCGATTAACTTTTCTTTGTCGGGAATTAACCCGTCGGGGATTCGTTCCAAATACTGAACTGTCGTGATTTTTCCGAGTTTAAGAAGCGAATCCAACGTGTTAAGCGCGCTGATTTCACTCCAATAACTGCTTGCGCCGACGTCGACGTTACATGCAAATATAGCGTTCTTAAACGCCGAAAGTGAGAAATCGACGTATTCCTCTTTGCCGTCCTTTTTCAGCGCAATAAGTCGTTTG
>JAGBUH010000209.1 GCA_017630915.1 Clostridia bacterium | reverse complement strand
GGATCGTAAAAATGCTCTTTGTGAAGTGAAAGACTCTTGGGGTAGTTCTCGTCGATTTTATAATAAGATTCGTGGTTACCGATAGAACGCGCCATAGCGTAAGACGGCAAGAGCGAGGGAGAAAGAAAATCGTTATATTGCGATTCGCTGTTATAAAGCTCGACTTGGTCACCTGCAAGAACAAGCAACGCATTATCGGGGAACATTTGGTTGATTGTATTAACGGTATTATTCCAATTTTTGCCGTCATTACCCGAACTGCCCGACGCGCCGATTTGAGGGTCGCCGACAAATACGAAACTAAATTCATCGGTTGCATCGGTTTTGAAATAATAATTCTTCGAAACCACCGAGCCGTTTCTTAAACGGTAAACGTATTGTGTATCGGGATCGAGATTATAAACAGCCACGCGGTGATAATAGCAAGAACGAACACTGCTGTAACCAACCGAGGATTTATAGCTTTCATATACCGTCGGGAAGGTAGTTCCGTTTCTTTTTGCAATTTCAAGATAACCGCTTTCGGAAGAATTGAAATACCAAGTGAAATTTCGGTCGTTTTCGTCAGAACCAACCGTCATTGCCACGCAGGTCTGCGCGGTAGTGCTCATCGGTTGCGACAAAGTGACTTCTTCAATATTTTCGGTTGCAGACGCAAACACCGTCAACGACGAAACACACGCCATCAACGTCATTACCATCGCCAATAAAACCGATATAAAACGTTTTTGTTGCATAATAGTCCCTCTCTTTGTTTTGTTACTATAATAGTATTATACCCCTTGGCACAAATCTGTCAAGGGGTATAAGTAATAATTATTGAACTGTGTAAGTACCAAACGCAATTCTCTTAACCAACAAATAGTCGGTCGAGTCAATCTTGCTGTCGCAATTCACGTCAGCGCGGAGAGTTTCTTCTTCGTTAAGGGTATATGTCTTAAAACAAGCGCGTTTTACAAGCAAATAGTCAACCGAATCGACCTTCTTATCGTCATTCACGTCACCGAGCATTACGTCAGGTTTGTCGGGTTCTTCGGGTGCTTCGTAGGGTTCGCCTTCGTAAACTTCGACTTCCGCCAACATCACCCAACTCTTTGCAGGGGTGAAGCGATACTGAACGTATCTGCCCTTGACCGAATTTTCAAGAGTGACTGTTGCAGGGACACAACTTTGCGAATCATCGTCAACAGGAACGACCGAACCGGCAAAGTTCCAATTTGAATTGTCATCGGAAACATAAACTTCCATAAGCGTGGGGGCTAATATGCCCGATGTGTTATATACCGTTGCAACGTATGCGACAAATTCGTCGAGATAATAACTGTCACCCAAATCAACTTCGACCGAGAAATATCCGTTCGCTTTATAATAATCGTGCGCGATGTTGAATCCAACGTATTCGGGGTTGGAATATTTCGCATCGGCAGGCGCGATTACACCGTCGGTAAGGGTGATTCCGTTTTCGTCGGGATAAGACGGAACGCCGTCAACCGTGTGAATGCCGTTTGCGGTGTATTCTTTATCAAAAGCGAGATTTTCGCGTATATATTCAAACGCCTCGACTTCGGAAACCATAATCCAGTTGGATTCGCCTCCGATAAAGCGATATTGAATATATCTGCCCGAAACCGCTTTTTCGAGCAACAGAGTCGCGTCGGTCGTTTTGGATTCGTTGCTGTCATTCGGTGTTACCGAACCGACTTGTTTCCACGTAGCATTATCGTCAGATACATAGAATTCAACGCTTTTCGGCGCTTTAATACCCGCGCCTTGAAGTTGAGTTGCAACGTGCGCCGTGAATTTATTAAGTTGATAGGTTTCTCCCAAATCAACCGTAATAGAAGCGTATCCGTTTTCTCTGTATTCCTCGCTGTGTTGGTTAAATCCGGTATATGAAACGTCATCATATTTCGCATCAGCCGATGCAACGTTACCGTCGGTCAGCGATTTGCCGTTTTCATCGGGATAGGTCGCAACACCGTCAACGGTATGGATTCCGCTTGTCGTGTAGGGTTTTTTTAGTGCAACGTTGCCGTTATCTTCGTCTGATACACCCTTTGTGATTTCAAATTCATCGACAACCGATTTATCGTTAGTGCGATAAGTAGTGATTTTGAAAGAAGTATCGGTTATTTCGACGTTTGCAAAGGTCATCGTATTCTTTTCTTTTGCGGCAACGTGAGGCGAGTCGGCATCGCTTAATAATCCGTAATATTTCGACGCACTTGAACTGCCGCCCGTCATATAAAGGATACCTTCGGGATTATTCACGCTCTTTGCCGAGGAAGGATTCGGGGTATAGCCGTCGGTTATCATATAACTGCGCGAAAAAACGTGGTCGTGTCCGCCGAGGACAACGTCAAAATCAAATTGCGTGATAATCGGAACAAAAATCTCACGTGCTTGAACCAACGGGTCTTTTACGTAGTTACCGCCTCCGCTGAACAACGATTTGTGCATAACGAGAATGTTCCATCTCATATCGGGGTTGGCTTCAAACGCCGCTTTGATAAACGCTTGGTGCTCTGCACCGCTTAAATTGTTGTCGTTGATATGTATAAAAAGGGTGTTATTATAGGTGTACCAATAATCTCCGCCTGCCGGAGTTTCGCCCATGATGTTACCGTTTACGGTATTATTGGGCACGTGAAAATATTTTGAAAAGTCAGACTTTCCGCCGTATTCGGCAGTACCGCCGTCGTGGTTTCCGATAGTCGGCGCAAATGCGTAAGAAGGCAAAAGCGACGAAGACATAAATTGAGTATATTGCGTTTTCGATGTTGCATTGTCAACTTGGTCGCCTGCCGACACCATAAGCGATGTGTTGGGGAACATCGTATTTGCAACCGACACGGTGTTGCACCAGTTAGTACCGTCTGTCGTGGCATTACCCGACGCGCCGATTTGAGGGTCGCCAATGAAAATAAAGTTAAAAGAATCGGTCGGGTCGGTTGTGAAATAATAATTCTTCGACACAACAGAATCGTTTACAATACGGTAAACGTATTCGGTATCGGGCGCAAGGTTTGTCATCGTTGCGCGGTGAATGTATGTAGTATCACAAGCGGTCGCAACCGTCTTGACACTCGTAAAGTTCGACGGGAAAGTACTTCCGTTTTTAACGGCGTATTCAACCTTGCCGTTTACCGACGGATAACGCCACACGACATTACGCATCGTTTCGTCGGAACCGACGTTTAGGGAAAGAAATTCCTGTGTGCCGTCGGCGAGATAAATTTCGGTTTCATTAGTTGCAATTTCATCTGCGAATACGGTCATCATTGATGATAAAACTCCTACACAAACCGTCAAAAGCAACGCAAGAACAACTGATATTGAAATATAACGGTTATTCATAATAATTCCCTCTCTTTTTCTTTTAATTATTCTACACAACGCTTGAAAAATTGTCAAGCAAAAAAGCCCCTTATTGCAAAATTAAGATAAATATGCTATAATGTTTTAAATCAAAACACGGAGATACAAAAATGGGAAATTTTAAATATAGGTTCGCTGAACCGAACGATGCAAAAACAATTCTCTCGTTTATCAATAAACTTGCAGAATATGAACACATGAGCGATGACGTTGTCGCAACCGAAGAATTACTGAAAAAATGGATTTTCGAAGAAAAGAAAGCCGAAGTAATTTTTGCATTAGAAGGCGAAAAAGAAGTGGGTATCGCTTTGTTTTTCCATAATTTCTCGACCTTTCTCGGACGTGCGGGAATCTATCTTGAAGACCTTTTCGTGCTTGAAGAATATAGAGGCAAAGGTTACGGCAAAGGTCTTTTAAAGCAGTTGGCGAAGATTGCGAAAGAACGCGAATGCGGCCGTTTGGAATGGTCATGCCTTGACTGGAATAAACCGAGTATCGACTTTTATCTCTCCATCGGCGCGACACCTATGGACGAATGGACAACCTACCGCTTGACAGGCAAAACATTAACCGATTTTGCCGAATAGGTTACGATAATGAAAATATACGATATTTCGCAAGAGGTTTTTTCCTGCGAAGTTTACCCGAACGACCCGAAACCCAAACAAGAAGTTTTGTGCTCGATAGAAAACGGCGATTTATATAATCTCACGGCGTTTTCGATGTGCGCTCATAACGGAACACATATCGACGCGCCCTATCATTTTTTGGAAAACGGCAAAACCGTCGATATGATACCGCTTTATAAAACTGTCGGTCTTTGCTACGTTGCGGAAATCAACAAGGTTTTGACCGAAAGCGATGCAAAAGAGATTTTCGACAAAGCATATAAAATCAATCCCGAATCTGCAAAACGTATTTTGTTAAAAGGCGATGCGATCGTTTCTCGTGATGCGGCAGACGTATTTGCAAAACATCAAATACACCTTTTGGGCAACGAATCTCAAACTGTCGGCCCAGAGGATGCGCCTATGGAAGTCCACAAGATTTTGCTTCAAAACGACATCGTTTTGCTCGAAGGAATACGTTTGAGTGATGTTCCCGAAGGGGTATATTTTCTCAACGCCACGCCGCTATTACTTTCTGGCGCGGACGGCTCGCCGTGCAGGGCAATTTTGACAGAAGTGTAAAAATCCCCCTTGACAAGAAAAAAATGCGGTGATATAATTCTAAAAAATCGAATAAAAGATACGGTTTGAAAAGTTGTACGCTGAGTAGATGTAAAAGGAAATCCGGTTCGAGTCCGGAACAACCCCAATTACTGTATTTGACAAGATAGGAACAGCCCTTATTTTCGGGGGAAATATGTTCCTTGTGCGGCTATGCCGCCATATCATAAGTCAGGACACCTGCCGTATTTTTTGGTTTACATATCTTTGGTGTGAAGAGTGCAAGCCGTTTATTTCCCTTTTCGGATTTAAACGTTATGCGCTCTTTTTATTTTGTTATTATGCATGCAGTAATAAAAATCCAATCAAAAGAAAGAGGTAAAAATTTTATGAAAAAACTCGTTTCAATCCTTTTGTGCGCCGTTATGCTTACGGCTTGTCTGTCGCTTTTTGCCTTTGCAGAAAGCAACATCGCCGAAGTTTACGTTAGTATTTCTAACAAAGGCGCTCTCGCCGTTGCTTATGAAAAGGTCACCGTAACCGACATTGATGACGATAACAAACTCACAATCAACGATGCGCTTTATGCTATACATAAAGCAAAGTATCAAGGCGGAGTAGATGCAGGTTACAGTTATTTTGAAACCGAGCAATACGGCTTGTCAATCGGCACTCTTTGGGGCGACAAATCGGGATGTTTCGGATATTATCTAAACAATGCATCCGCTTGGAGTTTATCCGACGAAGTCAAAAACGGCGATTACGTTTATGGATTTGTTTACAGCGATACCGAATACTGGTCCGACAGTTATTCATTCTTTGAAAAAACAACGTTAACGGCAAACGCAGGTGAAGAAATCTCCCTCACCCTTTCAAAAACGGGTTACGATGAAAATTGGAATACCGTAACCGAGCCGTTAACCGACGCAACCATAACCGTCAACGGTCAAAAAACCGAAATCAAGACCGACAAAGACGGCAAAGCAGTTATTAAGATTGATGCTTCGGGCAATTACACAATAAGCGCAGTTACCGATAACGGTTATATCGTTCCTCCCGTTTGTGTTGCATCTATAAATACGAAATCGGAAACGAATAATAACGAAGTCAAACCGGGCGACAACAGTATGAACATTTTATTTGTTTGCCTCGCGGCAATTTTGCTTTTTGGCGCTTTTACTGTTTCTAACAAGATGAGAAAAAATGAATTCTAAAATTTTAAAAACGATTGTTTTTGTACTTATAGTTTCGTTACTTTTCGGCGTTTTGCCGACGAACGCTGACGAAAACACCGCCGAGGATGAATCAAACATCCTCGACGGCATAATTGAATATCAACTGAAAAAGACAAATTCCGAATCGGTACAGGATTTCATCGACGGATACCTGACCGAAAACGCAGGTGTCGCTTCGGAATGGTATGCAATCGCGCTTTCGCAATATGAAAATTACGATTTTTCAAAATACGGCAACGCGCTCGACACGTATCTAAAAGATAACGAAATCAATTCCGCTTCGACAAGACTAAAAATGATTTTGTCACTCGCTGTTTCGAAAAATGACAGTCAATACATCGCCGATAATTTAGATGCTTCAATTGGAAAGCAAGGGATAATGAGCATTATTTTCGGGCTTCATGCCCTTAACAACGGTATTGTGTCCGAAAACCATACTGTCACTTCCCTAACCGATGAAATTCTGTCAAAGCAGTTAGAAGACGGCGGTTTTGGTATCAACGGCAAAAACGGCGATATCGACACAACCGCTATGGCGATTCAGGCGCTTGCCCCCTATTACAGCGATGAAAAAGTCAAAACCGCAATCGATAAGTCGATAGATTTTCTGTCTTCAAAACAGCAGGAAAACGGCGGTTTTGTTATGTACGGTGTGAACAATCCCGAAAGTGCCTCGCAGGTTATAATTGCGCTTTCGTCGCTTGGCATCGACTATAAAACAGACGAACGCTTCATCAAAAACGGTAACAATATTTTAGACGCGATTTCTTCTTTCCGTCTTGATGACGGCAGTTTCTCGCATACCGAAGAAAAAGAGAGTAACGCCAACGCGACGGTACAAGTGCTTTGCGCTATGGTTGCCTATATCAGAATGACCGAGGGCAAAACTCCGTTTTATACACTCGACAAGCACGAAAATACCGACACAACCGAAAGCGAAGCAACCGAATCGAGCGAAATTATCGAATCAAGCAACGAATCGGTTGATGATACGACGGATAAAAACAAAATCAATGTCAAGGTTTTGATAATCGTTATAATCATCGCACTTGCCATTATAATTTCTATCATTCTTTTGATTTCGAAAAATAAGAAAAAACGCAACTTTATAATTATTGCGGTTATTTCGGCAATTCTTGTTATTTTCGTTTGTGTTATTGATTTTAATTCGGATAACGTTTCGAAAAAAAACGTTATCGGCACAGTCACCCTCTCGATAAGATGCGACACGGTTGTCGGCAAAAGTAGTGAAAAGCATATCCCCAATGACGGCATTATTCTCGACACGGCAGAGTTTGAAATCGAAGACGGCGACACGGTTTACGATATCCTAATCGAAGCAACGAAAAAACATAAAATCCATATCGAAATCAACGGAAATTCCGATACGGCATACATCGAGGGAATCGCGAATATCTATGAATTTGACTTCGGCGACCTTTCGGGTTGGATGTTCTTTGTCAACGGAGATACTCAAAACATCGGTTGCGGTAAATACAAATTAAAACCCGATGACAAAATTGAATGGATTTACTCTTGCGATATGGGTGAAGATTTAGGGCGCGAAAATGTAAAATTTTTCGACTGAATTTTACAATTATTGATGACAAACCGTTTTGTATGTGATATAATGAGCAATCATGCGGAGGTTTGTGCTATGAACTTTTTAGAAGAACGTATTATAAAAGACGGCGTTGTCAAGGCAGGAAACGTTTTAAAGGTTGACAGTTTTCTCAATCACCAAATGGATATTGCCCTTATGGACCAAATCGGCGAGGAATTTTACCGTCGTTTCAGCGATAAAAAGGTCACCAAAGTGCTCACCATCGAATCTTCGGGTATTGCTATCGCTTGCTCGGTTGCAAGATGCTTCGGTGTGCCCGTTGTTTTTGCAAAGAAATCTAAAAGTATCAACATCGACGGCGATATGTACGTTGCCGAGGTTGAATCGTTTACACATAAGAACAGAAATAACGTCATCGTTTCGAAAAAGTTTTTAAACAGCGACGACCACGTGCTTATCGTCGATGATTTTCTCGCCAACGGTTGCGCGTTGCAGGGTTTGATTTCGATAACCGAAAGTTCGGGTGCAACGGTTGAGGGTTTGGGTATCGTCATTGAAAAGGGTTTCCAAATCGGCGGTACTATTATCAGAAATTTGGGCTACAAACTCGAATCCCTTGCCATTGTTGAATCAATGGATTGCGAAAACGGCACTTTAACATTCAGAGAACAATAATAACTATCTTTGGAGGACTTTTTTATGAAAACCCCTATAAGTTGGATAATCGACGACCCTGCTCCTATTATTTCGGTTTATTACGAACACGCCGGTAAACCCAACACCCAAGACGGTCGCCCCTTGATTCCTACGTATTCTAACGAAATGTTTTTTGAGTTTTGCGATATTATCGAAAGAAACGGCATTTGCGGTAAATTCAGCGTTGTCCCCATGCCCGGCAACAAGGGCGATATCGTCAACGGACTCGACGGCGTATCGAAAGAAGACCTCGATGAATGGATGAATTGCCTTAAAACCCGTGTTATGCCTGCTTTTTCGGTCGGCCCCGAAATGCTTACCCACCACAAAGCAGTTGACCTCGAAACAGGTGCGGCTCTGCCTATGAACGAACGCGATTGGGCTTCCACCCAAGACCGCAAGACTTTCGTTCCTTATATTTCAAAAGCGTTGTCGCTTTTGAAAGAAGCGGGACTTTATTCAATCGGTGTCACTTCTCCTTGGGATTTCGGTATTGAAGTTGAAGACGAATACGAACATTCGATTTCCGCCTCGGTTGAACAGGTTACCGGCAGCAAAAAGGCTTGGTTCTTCCTCCGCGGTTTAAGAGACCGTCCCAACGCAAAACCTTGGGTTGCAAGAGAAGAAGACGGCAGAACCTTGGTTTCTATCCCTGCGACCACTCGCGACTACATCTGGCAAACTATCGACTGCCCCCGTACCGACGACGAATACGTTTCCGAGATAGCCGACAACCTCATCACCGCCGACGGTAAAGAAGGTCATATCATCCGCGTGTTGAACACAGGCGGTTACCCCATTCTTATCACCCACTGGCAAAGTCTTATGTCCAACGGATTGGGAACAGGTCTTCGCGTTATGGACGAGGTTGGCAAACGTATAAAGGAACATTTGTCCGACAAGGTTGAATGGATGAGTTTCGAACAAATCACCGACTTGGTGCTTTCGAATAAAGAAGCGTACCCGAAGCCTGTATTTTAATTTGCAATATCTTAGCCAAGGCATTATAAAAATTTGCTTTGGCTATTTTTTTAAAATTTTTTGAATGGAAACGCCGATAAGAATCGTATTGATGGTGTAACCGGTTAAACAAAAACACAAAAAAGGAGTAACACCATGAAAAAAATACTTTCCTCAATCCTCGCGTTTGTTTTAGTATTCTCCGTATGCGGTACAATTGCATTTGCAGTTGCCGATGATACCGTTGCCGAAAACGATGATACTGTAATTGATGACAGCAGTTTTGTTGAAGACGACGCTTCCATTGGTGAAGAGTCTTCCAATGAAGACGTTTCCAATGAAGACGTTTCCAATGAAGACGTTTCCGACGAAGACGTTTCCGACGAAGACGTTTCCGACGAAGACGTTTCTGCCGACGAAGAACCTCCTGCAAAACCGCCTGTTGAAAAACCTATGGTTCCTCCGTCTGATGAAGAAATACCCGAAAAACCTCCCGTAGACAAACCTATGGATAAACCCATGGATAAACCGCCCGTAAATGAAGTTCCTCCTGCTGACGAAGAACCTCCTGTTGATGAAGATGTTTCGTCCGATGAAAACGTTTCTGACGAAGACATTTCCGATGATGAAATCCCCGAAGATAAACCCATTTGCGACAAAAAGCCCTGTCATAAGAATAACAAGGGCAAAGGCAAAGGATTTGGACATAAATGGGGCGAAAAAGAACCCAAACCCGAACTTGATGAATCAGTAGAGCCTGATGATTCTGCCGAAAACGAAGAAACTGTTGAAGGCGAAGAATCCGTTGAAGGCGAAGAAAAGGTCGAAGAAACCGAAAAAAGACCTTGCAAAAACGAAAAGAAGCAACGCGACAGAAAAGAACGTCACGAAAGACTCCCGCGCGAAGAACGTCCTCGCAAAGAGCGTCCTGATGTCGAACTTCCCGAAGGTGAACTTCCCGAAGGTGAACTTCCCGAAGGCGAACTTCCCGAAGGCGAACTTCCCGAAATTGAAACTCCCGACGAAGTCCCCCCTGTTGACGAGGAAACTACTAACGGCTGATAAACGAGGTTAACCGTGCGCAGTGAGCAAGAGGTAAGACGGGCTATCGAACGGTATTCCAATACCGTCAACCGTATTTGTATGACACATCTCAAAAATTACCACGATACCGAGGATATTTTCCAAACGGTATTTCTTAAATACGCTCTAAATTCGGTTGAGTTTGAAAACGACGAACACGAAAAAGCGTGGATAATACGTGTCACAATCAACGCCTGTAAAGATTTGCTCAAAAGTTTCTTCCGAAACCGCACCGTACCTCTCGACGAAATAATCTTAAAAACCGAAGATAATTCTAACGAAAACAGTGAGGTTTTGGAAGCGGTCCTATCACTGCCGCAAAAATACCGAACCGTCGTGTATCTTCATTATTACGAGGGTTACACAGCCGTCGAAATTGCCAAAATGTTAAATAAAAACGAAAACACGGTATATACACACCTAACACGTGCAAAGAAAATGCTCAAAGATATCCTTGGAGGTGATTGACTTGAATAACAGAATAAAAGAAGCTTTTGATAAGGTTCAAGTTAACGACACCTTAAAACAAAATACACTTGAATACGTTTTGCAAAAAACACAAAAAAAGCCGTTTGTGTCATATAAACGAATCGCCGTTTTGGCAACCGCTTTGTTACTTTTAACGGTTTGTTTTTTGTTTTGCGTTGCCTATTTCACACCGATTTCGGTTATCAGCGTTGACGTCAATCCGTCTATCGAACTCGAAATCAACCGATTCGACAAAGTCATAAAGGCAAAAGCATTTAACGACGACGGCGAACGCATTTTATCATCTGCAAAAGTTCGTTTTATGGGTTATAAAGAAGCGGTCGCAACGCTTTTAAAAAGCAACGATATGTCGGAATATATGACCGAAGACGACCTCGTATGCATCACGGTATTTGACGACAAAGAAGAAAAGCAACAAAAGATTCTTTGCGAAATCGAAAACTGTACGAAAGATTATAAAAATATTTCCTATTCGTCGGAAAAACCCGAAAAGGTTAAAGAGGCACATAAAGAAGGTCTGTCCTACGGCAAATTCAAAGCGTTTTTGGATTTGAAAGATTGCGAACCCGAAACCACCGT
>JAGBUH010000208.1 GCA_017630915.1 Clostridia bacterium | reverse complement strand
TCCTGCCAATGTCATCGCTTCGGTCAATGTGTACGTCCCAAACGCTGAACGTTTGATGAGCAAATAATCTACCGAGTCAATTTTGCCGTCGCCGTTGATGTCACCTGTAATAACCAAAGTGTAGGCTGCTGTCTCCGTTTCGCCTTCAAAGCGTTTTACAACCATACCCGTACCGACCAAATCGTCGTTGCCGAGTTCGTCTTCGCCGTTATAAATCTTGCAAAAACTTCCTTCGTTAAGATTATTCAAAAAGTCTATAACCGTTGTTTTTGAGCCTACGCCGAAAACATAACCATCTTCGATAGCGTATATGTCAGAAGTAATGCCGGAAATCTCAAACTTGGGCATGGATTGTAAAATGGGATAAGGATAGTCGGAATCGCTATTGATTGTCCAAACCGTTTCAAAATCAAAGCCGACAAACGTTTCTTGATTTTTCAAATTATAGAACGTGCATTTTGTTGCCGTATCCCTGCCGTGCGCCACACCTATGGCAATATTGTCGGCATAATAACAGTTATTTATTGTTCCATAGTTATAGTTATACCCCGCAATGCCGCCTGCATAGACATAGTAAGAACCAGAAGCCGACACGTTACCTGTGTTATAACAGTTTGTTATTGTTGCTTCCCGGTTATACCCCACAATGCCGCCTGCATAGGAATCGGAATTAGAAGAAACAGCAGACACTTCACCTATATTATAACAGTTTGTTATTGTTCCACCGTTATACCCCGCAATGCCGCCTGCATAAGAATCGGAATCAGAATAAGAACTGGAATTATCCGACACGTCACCTGTGTTATAACAGTTTTCTATTGTTCCGCCGTTATACCCCGCAATGCCGCCTTCTTTGGAAGAACCGGAATAAGACAAAACCGACACATTGCCTGTGTTATAACAGTTTGTTATTGCTCTACCGTTATCCCCCACAATGCCGCCTGCATAGGCAGAATTAACAGAATCAGCCGACACTTCACCTGTGTTATAACAGTTTTCTATTGTTCCGCCGTTACTCCCCACAATGCCGCCTGCGCAGGCACTGGAATAACAGTCAGACATATGACCAGCGCTCGCCGACACGTCACCTGTGTTATAACAGTTTGTTATTGTTCCACCGTTACGTCCCACAATGCCGCCTGCAAAGGCAGAGTAATAATCGCTCGGAGAAACAGCCGATATGTTACCTGTGTTATAACAGTTAGTTATTGTTCCATTATTATTATACCCCACCACGCCGCCTGCATAGTAAGAAAGAGATACACTTCCGATGTTATAACAGTTAGTTATTGTTCCGTTATTATTATACCCCACAATGCCGCCTGAATAGGAATCATCAGAAGCATTAGCCGACACGTTTCCTGTGTTATAACAGTTTGTTATTGTTCCATAGCTATACCCCGCAATGCCGCCTGCATGGGCAACATACTCAGAAGCAGCCGATATGTCACATGTGTTATAACAGTTTTCTATTGTTCCAGAGGCGTTATACCCCACAATGCCGCCTGCATAAGCATAACTGTCGTCGTCGTAGGTTGTTGCAGTTATTTTTCCGTCAACTATGCCGAGGTTTTCTATTTGTGCAGCTTTGCTATATCCAAAAAGTCCTGCGTAAACGTCGGTAGTGGATACGATATTTATATAAAGATTTTTAATAACGTAACCGTCGCCGTCGAAAGTGCCGGTGAAAGGAACTGAATCATCTGTGCCGATCGGTTCGAAGCCCTCGTCGTAGTTGTAAAAATCACCGCCTAATTCAAAATCCGCATCGGTGAATTCGATATCCGCAATTAACCTGAAGTTTGCGTCTAAAAAGTTGCGCACGCTATTGAGTTGCGCTTTCGTCGCGATAAGGTAAGGGTTTTCTTCACTACCGTCACCGCCTGCAAATTCTACCGTTAAGTCATCTTCGTCAGGTTCAAGTTTGGCCATTAAAATGGGGTAAGGATAGGTCGTATTGCTTTCCATTGTCCAGACGGTTTCGAAGTCGAAGCCGATATACGTTTCTTGTTTCTTTAATTCTTCATCCGTGCATTTTGTTGCTGTATCTGGGCCGTCAGCAACACCTTTGGAAATGTTGTTAATATAATAACAGTTTGTTATTGTTCCATAGTTATCCCCCGCAATGCCGCCTGCATAGGCAAAGGAAGATGAATCAGCCGACACAGTTCCTATGTTATAACAGTTTGTTATTGTACCATCAGGACTGTTATCCCCCGCAATGCCGCCTCCATCGGCAAAGGAAGAGGAAGCCGACACTTCACCGGTGTTATAACAGTTTGTTATTGTTCCTGTGTTTTCACCCGCAATGCCGCCTGTATGGTCAACATACTCAGAAGCAGACGATATGTTACCTGTGTTATAACAGTTTTCTATTATTCCTCCTGCACCCACAATGCCGCCTGCATAAGCGAGAGAAACATCTCCATTGGCAGTAGCCGACACTTCACCGGTGTTATAACAGTTTGTTATTGTTCTGCCGTTAAACCCTGCAATGCCGCCTGCATAGGTAGAGGTATAGTCACCAGCAGCGTGCGCTGACACATTACCAATGTTGTAACAGTTTGTTATTGTTCCAGAGGAGTTAAACCCCACAATGCCGCCTGCATAAGCATAACTGTCGTCGTCGTAGTAGTGTGTTACAGTTATATTTCCGTCAACTATGCCGAGGTTTCCTATTTGTGCAGCTTTGATATATCCAAAAAGACCGGCATATATGGTAGAATAGGACTTGATATTCACATAAAGATTTTTAATGACGTGCTCATCGCCGTCGAAAGTGCCAGTAAAAGGATAGTTTTTCAAGCCAATCGGTTCAAAACCTGCGCCGTCGTTGTAAAATTCGCCGTCTTCTTCGAAATCCGAATCGTCAAATTCGATGTCCGCAATCATCTTAAAGTTCGCATCTAAATAGTTACGTACATTATTAAGTTGCGTTTTGGTCGCGATAAGGTAAGGATTTTCTTCACTACCGTCACCGCCGGCAAATTCGCCAACTGTTGCGAAGACCGATAACGAACCAATCGGCAAAACCGAAACAACCATTACCGCAACAAGCAACATTGCGAATAACTTTTGTAGTTTCTCGCTTAATTTCATAAAAGCCTCCTAAAATTACAACCTTTTACAGTTTATTACATTCAGTATATCATATCGCGTTACAATAATCAAGTGCCAATGTTCTGCCACCTCAAACAACAAAAAACGACGGGATTTTACAAACCCCATCGTTCTAAACGATATATACGTGACACGGCACCTTTCGTTGCTTCGCGTAGGAAATCGTATATTCCGTACCGCGCGATTCGCCGTCCCAAAACGCGATAACAAGGTCGGCGTGGTCGACAATAAGCCTATCGCGAATCAAGGGCGCGCTTCTTCCGTAAAGCTCGTAATCGGGATATAGAATGAGCTTTTCGATACCGTGTTCGTCGGCATATTTTTCCGCAAGGGTATCAACCCCGACCGCACCGCCGGAGATAATAAGCGTCGTATCAGGCGGTATACGCTTGCCGATGTCGGCGTTTCTTATGCTTCTCGAACCGATAACCGCAACTTTCATTCTACTTTCCTTTCCTGTTTTTAAACATAGATTCAATCTTCCGCTTTACCTTGCGGAAAATCATGGTGTTCACCCAAAAACGTGAATATAAAATCTGAAAAACCGAATCAACCGAACGTTTTTTGCCGTTCCGTTCATAATCGGTGACAATCGCGATAACATCGTCAAATTTCAATAACGGCTCGTTGTCGGTATGGTTGTCGCCCCGACAAATAACGCCGTCGCGCGTCACCTTGACGATACGGTGGAGAATAAACCCAACCCCGTCAAGACGGTAAAAAATAATATCGTATTTCTTTAATTTCCTGTTCGGTTTTGTAATCCAAACCTTGTCTTTTCGGTCTTTTAGAAAGGGGAGCATGCTCGTTCCGTGAATGGTAAACGAGGCAGTTCCGCCACTAACCAATTGTTCGCTGATGATAGGGAAGATGTCGTCTAATGAAATAGGCTTATTCAATTACGCCTGCCTCTTTCATCTTCTCGATGAAGGAATTAACGTCGTTTAGTGCAACTTCGTAGGACACTTCGTATTCGCTTGTAATACGCTTTGCCGCTTCTTCGGCAGACAAGCCGTCGGCAAGCGCGTTCCAGATAAGCGCACCGCTTTCGTTTAACGTAATCATCTTGTTAAACGAAAGTTCACCGCCGATATTCATAACAACATAACTGGAAGCAACTTGGCGTAATACAAATCCGTCTTTAATCTTCATCAGCAGACCTCGAAAATTAACTTAATATGTTTATTATATGACGATAAGACACTTTTGTCAACGAAATTTCAAAGACATTGTATAAAAACAGTAATAATAACGATTGATTTTAATTGCGCGATTTGTTATAATTTAAAAGTGTAAATATATTTTTATCGAAAAAGGGTGAAGAAGTTGAAATATATAGTAATGCTCGGCGACGGTATGGCTGACGAACCGATTGCATCTCTTTCCAAAAAAACACCGCTTGAAGTTGCAAATAAACCGACAATGGATTATCTTGCGAAACACGGTATCAACGGTATGGTAGACACCGTTCCCGAGGGAATGGTGCCCGAAAGCGATACCGCTAACCTCGCCGTAATGGGTTATGACCCGAAGATATATTCCAAAGGCCGTTCACCGCTTGAAGCGGCAAGTATCGGCATCGAAATGCAGGACGACGAAACCGCAATCCGCGCCAATATTGTTGCGCTCGGCGGTGAGGGCGATTATGAAGATTTGGTTATGCTCGACCACTCGTCTGACGAAATCCCGACCGAACAGGCGAAGGTTTTGATTGATGCCGTTCAGGAACGCTTCGGCAATGAATTTTTGAAATTTTATTGCGGTATCAGTTACCGCCATTGTCTGATTTGGAAGAATTGCCCCGAGTTTAATGACTTTTCGCGCCCTCATGATATCATCGGTCGAAAAATCGGCGACTATCTTCCCAAATCCGAATCCTCTCGCCCGATGCTTGAATTGATGAAGGCGTCTTATGAACTTTTGAATAACCATCCGCTTAATATCGAACGCGCTAAAAACGGCTTGAAGAAGGCAAACTCCTTGTGGTTTTGGAGTCCCGGTAAGAAACCGTCGCTTCCGTCTTTTGAAGAACAAACCGGTCTTAAAGGCTCGGTTGTCTGCGCGGTTGACTTGATAAAGGGTATCGGCTTTTGCGCAGGAATGAATGTTCCCGAAATCGAGGGCGCAACAGGTACGCTCGACACGAATTATATCGGCAAACGAGACTCCGCGATAAAGGAATTAGAAAACGGCGCCGACTTGGTTTATATCCACGTCGAAGCGCCCGACGAATGCGGACATCAAGGCAAGGTAAACGATAAAATCGAAGCGATTGAGTTGATTGATAGGGATATTTTGACGGGCGTTGTCGATTATCTTAAATCGAAAAACGAACCTTTCCGCGTTCTTTTACTGCCCGACCACCCGACGCCGATCAGCACAAGAACCCACACACGCGCTCCCGTTCCGTTCGTTATGTACGATTCGCAAAACGAAATTGCAAGCGGTGTCGAATCCTATTGCGAAAAGGAAGCGAAAAAGAGCGGACTTTACCTCGACAAAGGCGAAAAATTGATGAATATGCTTATAGGGGGTAAAATTTAATGAAGTCGTTGGCATCGGAAGGCTACGTCACTCCGCGTGATTATAACGCCTATCTTAAATTTAACCTCTTAAAAGGGAAGTATTACCGTTTAAAAAAGGTTTTCGTTTTAATTTCAATTGCTCTGCTTTGTATCGCCTTGTTCCTTTCGGGATTGTCAAGCGGTAATAAAAATTATATGGTAATCGCAGGTATCATTCTGCTGTGTACCTGTATGTTTTTCTATTCCGTCAACGTTGCGGTAAAGAATAATTGCAATAAAAACGCGAAAGTTATCCGCGCAAAGCAAAGAACGACGTTCGGCAAAAACGGTTTTGTGTTCGAATTGCTTTTCGAAAACGAAGAAGAAAACGAATATAGCGAAATCCTTTTTGACGAGGTGGAAAAGATATATCTCGCCCCGCAAGCGATGTATATTTATATAGAAAAACGCTCGGTGATTGTTGTCCCCAAGCGTAATTTAAAGGTTAGTCCGAAAGAAGCATTGACCTTCTTGGAAAAGTATTGCCCGAATCAAAAATTGGTCGTCTGCGTCTGACAGTATTCGATTAAATTGTCGATGTCGTCGGTGCTTTCGCCCCGCGCGATTATGCCCAAACGGCGCTTTATCGCCGATTGAAGCACCTTTTGACAATATTTTTTGAATTCATCGGTGACGATTCTTTCTTTACCGAGGAATAAATCAAGGTATGAATATTCGGTGTTTTCACCTGTGAAAGTTACTTGCATAACCGTGTAAGGCTTTCCCGAATCGTAAACAAACACTTCTTTGTGAATTACAAAACCGTTGTCCCACAAGGCTTTTCGTAACTCGTCTTGCGCCGACATCGGTTGCAGGATAAGTAATGCGTTTTTTGCGGTTTCGCTTCGAAGCACGATTTTGGCAATCAATTCGCCCCCCATACCGCAAATCGCGGCGGAGGTTATGCCCAATCCTTCCAAGTTGTCAAACCCGTCGGAGAGGATGAATTCGATATCAACACCAAAATTTTGTGCATTTTCCTTGCCCTTTAAAAGCGGCATTTCGTTGATGTCGGCGGCAATCGCCTTTTTACAAAGACCTTGCCTCAAAACTTCAATCGCCAAAAACGCGTGGTCGCTTCCGATATCGGCAAAGAGATGGTTGTTTTCGCATTTTTTAAGTAAATCAGTCACGGTGTTAAGCCGGTTTCCCAATATGCTCATCTATGTAACTCCCAAATCGCAGGGAAAGGCGGAAAACGCCTTTCCGTAAATTTGCCCTAAGGCATCATTTTGTCCTCTACTGCTTTGATAGCCTTTTTTGCCTTGCAGGCAAGCGTTTGAGTGCAACAACAATGCGTGATAATCAACTTCGCCGTTGCCCAACCTGCAATTGCGCCGATTACCGTCATGGCAACACAAGCGCATTTCTTGTTTTGTGCTATCATCTTGTTCAAATTCATCATCGAAAAACTCACCTCGATACTATTATGTATCGACCGGTTTAAAGTTATACTAACATATAAAATTCGTTCTTTCAATATAAATTGAATATTTTTGGCGAAAACTATTGACAAAACGCAAGACGAAATATATAATGAATAGTGCGCTTTTATGCGTATTAAGGAGCAGTAAAAATGCTTGATTTGAAAAAACTTCTTGACGGAAGTGCAGATAAAGTTGAGTTTACGGTAGAAATTGACAATTGTGATTTTGTTGACGAATTGGTAAACGGAACTGCAAACGCTTTCGGCGAGATAACAAATCATTCGGGACTTATCGAACTAAACGGTAAGTTAGAACCGAATTTGTCGGTTGTATGTGCGCGTTGCGGTAAGGTTTTTAAATACAAAGAACCGATTAACCTTTTTGCGAAAATCACCGACAAGTTGGCTAACGCCGACGAAGATGAGTTTATCATCATGCAGGATTTCGCAATTGATATCGACGATATCGTGCGTTCCGCGTTGATACTCGAACTTCCCACACGTTATTTGTGTAAGGAAGATTGCAAGGGCTTGTGCGAAAAATGCGGACAAGACCTTAACAACGGCGAATGCGGTTGCAATATGCGCGAACGCGATTCCCGTTGGGACGTGCTGAAAGATTTTTTCAGCGATGAAGAAGAATAAAAATAAAAAATATATAACTATCAAGGAGGATTCCAACGATGGCTGTACCCAAGAGAAAAGTATCCAAAGCAAGAAGAGATAAAAGACGTTCTTCTGTTTGGAAGCTCGACCTCCCCGGAATGACCAAGTGCCCCAAGTGCGGTGAATATATCCTTTCTCACCGTGTTTGCAAAAACTGCGGTAACTACGGCGGAAAAGTAGTTCTTCAGGTTAAAGAAAACTAAGCGAAATAGCGTGTTGCGTAAATCTATTGCAACACGCTTTTTTGTAAAAATGGGGTGAAAATTTTGGTTAAAATACTCTCGGTCGAAAAGAAATCCTATGCCGAAAAAGTCGGTATATTAAAAGACGATATAATTGTTACGATAAACGGAAACGTTATCAACGACGTGCTTGACTACCGTTTTTATATAATGGATTCAACCCTCAAAATTGAAGTTAAGAGGGAAGATAAAACCTTGTATTTCGTCATCGAAAAAGAGGAATATGACGATATCGGTCTTTTGTTTTCGACCTATTTGATGGACGAAAAGAAGCGTTGCAGAAATAACTGCATCTTCTGTTTCATCGACCAAAACCCCAAAGGGATGCGCGAAACGGTTTATTTTAAGGACGACGATGAACGATTGTCATTCTTGATGGGTAACTATGTTACGTTGACGAATTTAAAGGATACAGATATCGAACGTATCATCAAAATGCGTATCTCGCCCGTCAATATCTCGGTTCATACCACCGATTGCGAACTTCGTGTTATGATGATGCGGAATAGGTTTGCAGGTGATTGCCTTAAATATATCAAGCAGTTAGACGAAGGCGGTATCACGATTAACGCCCAATTAGTGCTCTGTAAGGGCATCAACGACGGGAAGTATCTCGAAAAATCGTTAACCGACTTGACGAATTTGCAAAATATCGACAGTATCGCGCTCGTGCCCTGCGGCTTAACAGGACATCGAGAAGGACTTTATCCGTTAGAGCCGTTTGATAAAGAATCGGCTGAAAAGGTCATAGAAATTGCAAATAAATACGGCGATATTTGTTTGATAGAAAAGGGAAGACGTTTGGTCTATCCGTCCGACGAGTTTTATCTTCTTGCAAATCGCGAATTGCCCGATGAGGATTTTTATGAGGGCTACCCCCAACTCGAAAACGGCGTCGGTATGATAAGAAGCGATACGGTGGAATTTCTCGAATGTCTTGAAAATCTTCCCGCTTTGGAGTATAATAGGAAAGTAACGGTTGCAACCGGCGTTGCGGCGGCTGATTTTATAGCGCAACTTGCCAAAACCGCAACCGAAAAATATAAGAATCTTGCTGTCGAGGTTGTCGCTATCCGTAACGACTTTTTCGGAGGTCACGTTACGGTCAGCGGACTTGTCACGGGCGGCGATATTATCGCCCAACTAAAAGGAAAAGACCTTGGCGATGAACTGCTTATCCCCGAAAATATGCTTCGCGCAGAGGGCGACTTGTTCTTGGATAACGTGTCGCTTGAAGACGTCGAAAAAGCGCTGAATATAAAGGTTCGCGTGACCGAAAAAGGTGGCTATGAGCTTTGCGAAGCGATGGTTGGGATAGAGTAAGAAAGGACTGATTTTAAATGTCTAAATGTACTGTTGCAGTTGTCGGCAGACCGAACGTCGGCAAAAGCACGTTTTTTAACAAAATCGCAGGCGAACGTATCTCGATTGTCGAGGATACCCCCGGCGTAACCCGCGACAGAATCTATTGCGACGTTGAATGGAACGGTCGTCAGATGCTGTTTATTGATACGGGCGGTATCGAACCGACGACCGAAAATACGCTTCTTCGTCAAATGCGCGACCAAGCGATGATTGCAATCGGAAGCGCCGATGTAATTATATTTATGACCGAACTTTCGGTCGGTGTCACCGCCGCAGACCGCGAAATCGCGTCGATGCTCAAAAAGAGCCGTAAACCGATTGTTATTGCGGTAAATAAGGTTGATACAATCGGTGAAGTCCCTGCGGGATTTTATGAATTTTACGAATTGGGATTTGAAGACGTTATCCCCGTTTCGTCGGTTCACGGTACGGGTACGAGCGACGTGCTCGACTGTGTTGTTTCCTATCTGCCCGATGCCGAAGTGTCGGAAAATGAAGAGGGTGCAATCCGTGTTGCGGTAATCGGTAAACCCAACGCGGGTAAAAGCTCGATTATCAATCGTATCACGGGTGAAGAAAGAGCAATCGTTTCCGACGTTGCGGGTACAACGCGCGATGCAATCGACAGCTTTGTTGAGAATAAACACGGTAAATACGTCTTCGTCGATACCGCAGGTATCAGAAGAAGCGCAAAGGTCGAGGACAGAATCGAAAAATATTCGGTTATCCGCGCCAACGCCGCCGTCGAAAAGTCAGACGTGTGTTTGGGC
>JAGBUH010000207.1 GCA_017630915.1 Clostridia bacterium | reverse complement strand
TCTTCGTCGTCTACGAGGTCGCACTTGTTAAGGAATACAACGAGAGCGGGAACGCCTACCTGACGAGCAAGAAGGATGTGTTCACGAGTTTGTTGCATAGGACCGTCAGTAGCAGCAACAACGAGGATTGCGCCGTCCATCTGAGCAGCACCGGTGATCATGTTCTTAACGTAGTCAGCGTGGCCCGGGCAGTCAACGTGTGCGTAGTGACGTGCATCGGTTTCGTATTCAACGTGACGGGTGTTAATTGTGATACCACGAGCTCTTTCTTCGGGAGCGTTATCGATCTGGTCATATGCCTGGAATTCGATATTTGCGTTGGTGAGAGAGAGAGACTTGGTGATAGCAGCGGTAAGGGTGGTTTTACCATGGTCAACGTGACTGATGGTACCAATGTTTACGTGGGGCTTTGTTCTTTCAAATTTAGCCTTTGCCATTGTTAAAATCCTCCATTTTTCATATTATTCTAAATTCATTATATCGAATTTTTCGCCTATGTCAAGGCATTTTTAATTTTTTATGCTTTATTTAGCTTTTCCGGAAACGATTGCTTCCAAAATAGACTTAGGAACAAGCTCGTAGTGGCTGGGTTCCATAACGTACTGACCACGGCCCTGTGTCTTGGAACGGAGGTCGGTAGCGTAACCGAACATTTGAGAAAGCGGTACGTTTGCAGTAATCTGCTGACCGCCGCCAACGTTTTCGGTACCTTGCATTGCGCCACGGCGAGAGTTGATATCGCCGATAACGGTGCCGAGGTAATCGTCGGGAGTTGTAACAACAACCTTCATGATCGGTTCGGTAAGGATAGGTCCTGCATTCTTCATAGCATTCTTGAACGCCATAGAGCCGGCAATCTTAAACGCCATTTCGGAAGAGTCAACTTCGTGGTAGGAACCGCCGGTGAGCGTTACCTTAACGTCAACAACGTTGTAACCTGCAACTACGCCGGAGAGCATTGCGCCCTTGATACCTGCGTCAACAGCGGGGATATATTCCTTCGGAACGTCACCGCCGGTAACTTCGTTAACGAATTCGTAACCTTTGCCGGGGTTGGGTTCGATGTTGATGATAACGTGACCATATTGACCTTTACCACCCGACTGTCTTGCATACTTGCAGTTTTCGGTAGCGGTTTTGGTAATAGTTTCGCGGTAGGAAACCTGGGGCTTACCAACGTTTGCTTCAACGCGGAATTCGCGGAGAAGTCTGTCAACGATGATTTCAAGGTGAAGTTCGCCCATACCTGCAATAATGGTTTGGCCGGTTTCTTCATCGGTATAAGCCTTGAAGGTCGGGTCTTCTTCTGCGAGTTTCGCAAGAGCGAGACCCATTTTTTCCTGACCTGCTTTGGTCTTGGGTTCGATAGCTACGCGGATAACGGGTTCGGGGAATTCCATCGATTCGAGAATAACGGGAGCCTTTTCGTCACAGAGAGTGTCACCGGTGGTGGTGTTTTTGACACCAACAACTGCGGCGATATCACCTGCGCGGATCTCATCAACGTCTTCACGGTGGTTAGCGTGCATGAGAAGGATTCTACCGAGTCTTTCTCTGCCGCCCTTAGTAGCGTTATAAACGGTAGCGCCGGATTGGATACAACCCGAATATACACGAACGAAGCATATCTTACCAACGAACGGGTCGGTAGCGATCTTGAACGCAAGTGCGGAGAAAGGTTCGTCGTCAGAAGTGGGACGAGAAGTTTCTTCGTCGGTCTTGCAGTCGATACCCTTGATATCTTCGATATCGGTAGGTGCAGGCATATAATCAACGATAGCGTCAAGGAGTTTTTGAACACCCTTGTTCTTGTAAGAAGTACCGCAAACAACGGGAACCATCTTGTTAGCGATGGTAGCTGCGCGGATTGCCTTCTTAACGTCGTCCATCGGCAATTCTTCGCCCATAAGCCAAAGTTCCATAAGCGATTCATCGAATTCAGCAACTGCTTCGATGAGTGCTTGGTGGTAATCATTTGCCTTGTCAAGCATATCGGCAGGAATATCGCGTTCTTCGATATTCTGTCCGAGGTCGTCAAGATAGAAGTAAGCCTTCATCTTAACGAGGTCGATGATACCCTTGAAGTCCGCCTCAGCGCCGATAGGCAACTGAATCGGAACAGCGTTAGCTTTAAGACGGTCTTTAATCATGTCAACGACGCGATAGAAATTCGCGCCCATGATGTCCATCTTGTTAACATAGCACATTCTCGGAACCTTGTACTTATCCGCTTGTCTCCAAACGGTTTCAGACTGAGGTTCAACACCGCCCTTTGCACAAAGAACGGTAACCGAGCCGTCGAGTACACGAAGAGATCTTTCAACCTCAACGGTAAAGTCAACGTGGCCGGGGGTATCGATAATATTGATACGGTGGTTCTGCCAGAAGCAAGTGGTAGCAGCAGAGGTAATAGTAATACCTCTTTCCTGTTCTTGTTCCATCCAGTCCATCGTTGCGGAACCTTCGTGGGTTTCGCCTATTTTATGAGTTTTACCTGTGTAATACAGGATTCTCTCGGTAGTGGTGGTCTTACCCGCGTCGATATGAGCCATTATACCGATGTTACGGGTAAGCTCGAGCGGAGTAGTTCTGGCCATATACTTGTTTTCTCCTTAATAAAATACGTGTGACGCGGAATTACCAGCGATAGTGAGCAAAAGCCTTGTTTGCTTCTGCCATCTTGTGAGTATCTTCCTTTTTCTTAACTGCACCACCGGTACCGTTAACAGCATCGATGATTTCCGCAGCAATACGTTCGCTCATTTTGCGGTCGCTTCTCGATCTTGCGTAGGTGATAAGCCAACGGAGACCAAGGGTTTGCTTTCTGTCCGCGCGAACTTCCATAGGAACTTGATAGTTCGAACCGCCTCTGCGCACTGCCTTAACTTCCAATGCAGGCATAATGTTTTCAAGAGCCTTCTTGAATTGATCAAGAGGATCGTTGCCTGTCTTTTGTTCGATAATTGCGAATGCATCATAGACAATCTTCTGGGCGATGGATTTTTTGCCGTCATACATGATGTTGTTGATCAACTTGGTGACGAGCTGAGAGTTATACATCGGATCCGGAAGAACTTCTCTTTTGAAACCATGTACTCTTCTGGGCACTTTACTTCCCTCCTTCATAAAGATAGCGTTTTACGCTTCAATGAATTCACAGGTACTCGAAAATTTTATTTCCGTTAGTGCCGATATCTATATAAATTTCTTCGTATCAGCACGAGGAAAACGAAATTGTCGTTCCTGAGTTTAACCTAAAAAACTATTATTTCTTAGGTCTCTTAGCGCCGTATTTCGAACGGCCCTGATTTCTGTTGGCAACACCCTGAGTATCGAGTTTGCCGCGAATGATGTGGTAACGTACACCGGGAAGGTCCTTTACTCTACCGCCCCTGATAAGAACAACAGAGTGTTCCTGAAGGTTGTGACCTATACCGGGGATGTAAGCAGTGACTTCAAGACCGTTGGTAAGTCTAACTCTGGCGATTTTTCTTTGCGCGGAGTTCGGCTTCTTAGGAGTCTTGATCGCAACCTTAGTGCAGACGCCTCTCTTTTGGGGGCTCGAAAGATCGGTAGCTACCTTCTTGATCGAGTTAACACCCTTTTGAAGAGCAGGAGACTTGGACTTGTAGGTTTTGTCTTGTCTTCCGTTTTTTACCAATTGGTTGAATGTAGGCATTTTTTTCCTCCTTCCTCAAATTTTGCAACATTTTGATTATATTATATCCAAAATGCAATGTCAATAGTTTTTTTACTTATTTATAAGGGTTTTCGACGTTTTTTTGATGAAAAATACACATATTTTGTTGTTTCGTTTTAGGCAATTACAAAGACGGGGTGATTTTTGCCCCGTCTTTCAAATTTGCTGTTTATTCCGCCGTTTCGGTTATGACGGCGGTAGGAACTTCAACATTCACCATCGCGGCAAGGTCATCGGAAGTGTGTGCGGTATCCAATTCCACGTTCGAGTGGGTAGAAAGTTCGCGTTTTATGCTTTCTGCAAAAAACACGTCGGCGTCGTTTGCGAGGTAAACCTTAATCGCTTTTCCGCGCCTAACAAGCTTTACAAACTGATTGAATCCCGCGATTCTTCGTCGGCCGCATGAACTGTCGCTCATTTTAAACGGTATCCTTTCAGACAAATTATTGTTCATCGGGCGTGTACTTTTTAAATACACGCCCGACGGTTAATTATTGAAATTATTAACGATTACGGATTTATTCCGCGTCGTAGATGCCCTCGGTGGGAGCATCGCCTGTATCAACATCGGTTTCACGGTACATCTTCATACCCGTACCTGCGGGAATGAGTTTACCGATAAGCACGTTTTCTTTCAAGCCGAGCAACGGATCCTTCTTACCCTTGATAGCGGCTTCGGCAAGAACCTTGGTGGTTTCTTGGAAGGACGCGGCAGAAAGGAAGGAGTCGGTAGAAAGCGATGCTTTGGTAATACCGAGAAGTTGGTTGGTACCTTCGGCAGGAATCTTGGGTGTTGCTTCGGGATGTGCGGCATTAAATTCTTCGATTTGCTTATTAGCAGCGTAGAATTCCGAAACATCGACGAGCGCACCGACGAGCAAATCGGTATCACCGCAGGAATCGACTTTGATCTTGCGCGTCATTTGACGTGCAATAACTTCGATATGCTTATCGGCGATTTCAACCGCTTGCAAACGGTAAACACGTTGGATTTCCTTGATAATATAATCGTAAACGGCATCAAGACCGTTGATGCGGAGGATATCGGTGGGACATTCGGTACCATCGGTAATCTTTTGGCATCTCTTAACTTGTGCACCGTCTTCAACGGTAACCTTGGTAAGCAAGGGCACGCTGGTTGCTCTTTCTTCGCCGGTTTCTTCGTTGCGAACGATAAGTTGTTTGGTCTTTTTGCTTTCTTCTATGCGCAATACGCCGTCAAATTCGGCAAGGATTGCCGTCTTCTTGGGTTTTCTTGCTTCAAAGATTTCTTCAACTCTGGGAAGACCTTGGGTAATATCGCCACCTGCGACACCGCCCGAGTGGAAGGTTCTCATGGTAAGCTGTGTACCCGGTTCACCGATGGACTGTGCGGCGATGATACCGACAGCTTCACCGATATTTACGGGTTTACCGCTTGTCATGTCGGCACCGTAACAGTGTACGCAGACACCGTGTTTAGCGCGGCAGTTGATAAGCGAACGAATCTTAACCTTTTCGATACCCGATTCGGCAATCTTTCTTGCCTGTTTATCGGTTATCATGCAGTCATTTGCGACGATAACTTCGCCCGTTTTGGGATCAACCACGTCGCCGATGGTATATCTGCCTACGAGGCGGTCTTCAAACGGTTCGATAACCGCTTCTTTGCCGCCGGGGAGAACGTCAACGATACGGCTGACCCAAAGACCTTCGGTGTCGCCGCAGTTAACTTCGCGGATAATAACGTCCTGCGAAACGTCAACAAGACGACGGGTAAGGTAACCCGAGTCTGCTGTACGGAGCGCGGTATCGGCAAGACCTTTACGCGCACCACGTGCCGCGGTGAAGTATTCGAGAATCTTCATGCCTTCGCGGAAGTTCGCTTTAATAGGCATTTCAATGGTTTTACCGGTTGCGGAAGCCATAAGACCACGCATACCTGCGAGCTGACGAATCTGTTTAATCGAACCTCTCGCACCGGAAACCGCCATCATGTTGATGGGGTTATACTTATCGAGGTTCTTTTGAAGTGCGGTAGCAACGTCTTTGGTACATTCGTCCCAAACCGAAACTACGCGCTGGCTTCTTTCCTCATCGGAAAGCAGACCCTTGCGGTAGAAGTCGGTGATGATATCAACCTTTTGTTCAGCCGCATCGAGAAGTCCCTGCTTTTCGGGAGGAATCGTCATATCGTAAACCGAAATGGTGATAGAACCGCGAGTAGAATATTTAAAGCCTTGTGCTTTCATCTGGTCGAGCACTTCACAAGTTACGGCGTTGCCGTGAATCTTGATACAGCGGTCAACGATAGACGAAAGTTCGCTGTTGGTGGTAACGAAGTCAACTTCGAGCTTGAAGGCGTTTTCGGGTTTGCTTCTGTCAACGAAACCGAGGTCTTGGGGAATCGGAACGTTGAAGATAAGTCTACCAAGCGTGGTTTCGGTGATACCGGTACGTTCGACACCGTCGATAACCTTCTTCACGCGAACCTTAATCTTGGCATGGATACCGAGGTCGCCGTTTTCGTAAGCCATAATAGCTTCGTCCATACTGCCGAAGAACTTGCCTTCGCCGGGTTCACCGCTCTTATCGAGAGTGAGATAGAACGAGCCGAGGACCATGTCCTGAGAAGGAACGGTAACCGCACGACCGTTAACCGGCTTCAAGAGGTTGTTCGGAGAGAGCATAAGGAATCTCGCCTCTGCTTGCGCTTCCGCAGAAAGCGGAACGTGAACCGGCATCTGGTCGCCGTCGAAGTCGGCGTTAAACGCGGTACATACAAGCGGGTGGAGTTTGATTGCTCTGCCTTCGACAAGTATCGGTTCGAAGGCTTGGATAGAAAGTCTGTGAAGTGTAGGCGCACGGTTAAGAAGAACGGGATGTTCCTTAATAACCACTTCGAGTGCATCCCAAACTTCGGGAGTTGCACGTTCTACGCGCTTCTTCGCATCTTTGATATTAGAGGATTTGCCGGTAGCAACGAGTTGCTTCATAACGAACGGCTTGAAGAGTTCAAGAGCCATTTCCTTAGGCAAACCGCATTGGTAAATTTTAAGTTCGGGACCTACAACGATAACCGAACGGCCGGAATAGTCAACACGTTTACCCAAAAGGTTCTGTCTGAAACGGCCTTGCTTACCGCGAAGCATTTCGGACAAGGATTTAAGGGGACGGTTGTTAGGACCGGTAACAGGTCTGCCACGACGGCCGTTATCGAACAGCGCGTCAACCGCTTCTTGAAGCATTCTCTTCTCGTTACGGATAATGATATCCGGCGCTTGAAGTTCCATCAACTTCATAAGACGGTTGTTACGGTTGATAACACGACGGTAAAGGTCGTTGATATCGGAGGTAGCGAATCTACCGCCGTCGAGCTGAACCATAGGACGAATTTCGGGAGGAATTACAGGAAGCGCTTCAAGAATCATCCATTCGGGACGGTTGCCCGAAAGTCTAAACGCTTCAACGACTTCAAGACGCTTGATATCGCGCACTTTTCTTTGACCTTGCGCGGTAAGAAGTTCCTTTTTAAGTCTTTCGGATTCGGCTTCAAGGTCGATTTCGGATAAGAGCTTTTTAATAGCTTCCGCACCCATACCTGCCTGAAAATCGTCTTCATATTTTTCGCGGTATTCGCGATATTGTTGTTCGGTGAGAAGTTGGTATTTCGCAAGCGGAGTTTCACCGGGGTCGGTGACGATGTACTGTGCGAAATAGAGCACCTTTTCAAGAAGCTTCGGAGAAAGGTTGAGCAAAAGGCCCATTCTCGAAGGGATTGCTCTGAAATACCAGATGTGCGAAACGGGGGCTGCGAGTTCAACGTGGCCCATTCTTTCGCGGCGCACACGGCTGGTGGTGATTTCAACACCGCACTTTTCACATATCTTGCCCTTATAGCGCGCACCTCTTTTGTACTTGCCGCAATGGCATTCCCAGTCCTTAGTCGGACCAAAGATACGTTCGCAGAAAAGGCCGTCTCTTTCGGGTTTAAGTGTACGATAGTTGATAGTCTCGGGCTTTTTAACTTCGCCGTAAGACCAAGATCTTATCATTTCGGGAGAGGCTAAACCGATTTTTATGGACTCAAATTCAATGTTGTTTTCCATTATCATGCATCTCCTTTAATTAGTCTTCATAATTGTTCTCGTTCTCATCATAGACAAATACTTCGTCATCAAGACCGAGATCTTCATTTTCTTCTTCGATAGGTTCAAGTTCGCTGAGTTCGTCATCATAGATAACTTCATCACCGTTTTCGAGGACACTCTTACCGAGTTCTTCCTCGCTGAACTTTCTTTCGTCGGGACCGTCATCGTCTTCGGAGTAGTCTTTAAGAGGAATTTCGTTATCGTTCTTATCGAGTACACGTACGTCGAGCGCGAGCGATTGAAGTTCCTTGGCAAGCACCTTGAACGATGCAGGAACACCGGGAGTAGGAATATTTTGTCCCTTGACGATAGCTTCGTACGCTTTTACACGGCCCTTGATATCGTCGGACTTAACGGTAAGAATTTCTTGGAGAGTATAAGCCGCACCGTATGCTTCGAGCGCCCAAACTTCCATTTCACCGAAACGCTGACCGCCGAATTGCGCCTTACCGCCCAAAGGTTGTTGGGTGACGAGCGAGTACGGACCGGTGGAACGTGCGTGAATCTTATCGTCAACAAGGTGGTGGAGTTTAAGGAAGTACATATAACCGACGGTAACGGGGTTATCGAAGGGTTGACCGGTACGTCCGTCGTAAAGAACCGTCTTACCGTCAACGACCTTAACCATGTTAGCCGCGCGAAGTGCTTCGAATTCTTCCTTGTTTTCTGCAATCCATTCACGGGTGAGTTTTTCTACACTCTTTTCGCCCGTTTCGGAATCGATAATTTCTTTATAAAGTGCCTTACCTTCTGCCGTTTCATCATAACGGAGGTCACGGTAGAGGTTAGCTTGGCTTAGGCATTCTTCGATGTCTTTTTCGTTCGCACCGTCGAATACAGGCGTCATAACCTTCCAGCCCAATGCCTTTGCGGCACGGCCAAGGTGAACTTCAAGTACCTGACCGATATTCATACGGGAAGGAACGCCCAACGGGTTAAGAACGATATCAAGAGGAGTACCGTCGGGGAGGAAGGGCATATCTTCGCTCGGAAGAATACGGGAAATAACACCCTTGTTACCGTGACGACCTGCCATCTTATCGCCGACAGAGATTTTTCTCTTTTGAGCGATATAAACTCTTGCAACCTTGATTACGCCGGGAGCAAGGATATCGCAGTCATCGCGCGAGAACACCTGAACGTCAACAACAATACCCGATTCGCCGTGAGGCAATTTAAGAGAGGTATCTCTTACTTCGCGAGCCTTTTCACCGAAAATAGCACGGAGCAAACGTTCCTCAGCGGTGAGTTCGGTTTCACCCTTAGGTGTAACCTTACCGACGAGGATATCGCCCGAATGTACTTCCGCACCGATGCGGACAATACCGTCTGCATCAAGGTCGCGCAACGCATCTTCGCCCACATTGGGGAGTTCTCTCGTTATTTCTTCCGGACCGAGTTTTGTATCTCTCGATTCGCAATAATATTCTTCAATGTGGATAGAGGTATAAACGTCATCTCTTACCAAACGTTCGTTAAGAAGTACAGCGTCTTCGTAGTTGTAACCTTCCCAAGTCATGAAGCCGATAAGAACGTTCTTACCGAGCGCAACTTCGCCGTTATCGGTAGCAGGACCGTCAGCGATAATGTCACCGGCAACAACTCTTTCGCCCTTTCTTACAACAGGGCGTTGGTTCACGCAGGTACCTTGGTTGGAACGTTTGAATTTAATAAGGTTATAAACGTCAGCACCGCCGTCATCCTTGCGGACAACAACGTTATTGGACGAAACGCTTTCGACGATACCGTCGTTACGGCAAAGGACAAGAACACCGCTGTCGTATGCCGCCTTGAATTCCATACCCGTACCGATAACAGGTGCTTCGGTAATCATAAGAGGAACAGCCTGCTTCTGCATGTTCGAACCCATGAGCGCACGGGTGTTATCGTCGTTTTCAAGGAAGGGGATCATCGAAGTCGCAACAGATACAACCATCTTGGGCGAAACGTCCATAAGGTCAATCTTATTCGCTTCGAATTCGAGGATTTCATCTCTGTGACGTGCAACTATTTTACGGTTAAGGAATCTGCCTTCTTCGTCGATAGGCTCGTTAGCCGT
>JAGBUH010000206.1 GCA_017630915.1 Clostridia bacterium | reverse complement strand
ATCGTTATACTTGTTAGGCTTTCGTAAGAGTCAAATGCCCACTCGCCTATTTCCTTAACGGGCAGACCGTTATATTCCGCAGGAATAACAACTTCGGTTGCGCTTCCGTTATAGCCGGTAACGACATAATATGTTCCGTCGTCGCAAAGAGTGTATTCAAGCCCTTCGGTGCCAACAATGTCGTCAGAGGATTCATCGGAGGATTCATCTTCTGAATACTCGGGTTCTTCGGAAGGGGCTTCGGAAGGTTCTTCAGAAGGATCGTAAGAGGATTCATCTTCGGAATACTCGGGTTCGGAAGTTTCGGGTTCTTGTTCACAACCCCAATGAATTGTTGCATCACAACCATACTTCCAATCTTCTGCCCAACCGTCAGGTTGCGATTCAACTTCACAATATATATCGGTTAGGTTTGTGCAATCGTAAAATGCCCATTCACCAATACTTATAACCGAATCGGGGATAGTTATATTGGTTAGGCTGGTACAAAAGGCAAATGCACCTCTGCCTATACTTGTAACCGAATCGGGGATAGTTATGCTTGTTAGGCTGGAGCAATCGGAAAATGCCCATTCACCAATACTTGTAATCGAATCGGGTATGGTTATGCTTGTTAGGCTGGTACAATGGTAAAATGCACGCGTACCAATACTTGTAACCGAATCGGGTATCGTTATACTTGTTAGGCTGGTACAATTGTAAAATGCACCCTCGCCTATACTTGTAACCGAATCGGGGATTTCTATACTTGTTAGACTTGTGCAATAGTAAAATGCATCGTCGCCAATACTTATAACTGAATCGGGTATCGTTATACTTGTTAGGCTGGAGCAATAGATAAATGCATAGTTGCCTATACCTATAACCGAATCGGGTATCGTTATGCTTGTTAGGCTGCAACAAGCGTAAAATGCATCGTCGCCAATACTTATAACCGAATTGGGGAGGGTTATGCTTGTTAAGCTGGAACAACTGCGAAATGCAGAATCACCTATTTCTTTAACAGGCAGACCGTTATATTCCGCAGGAATAACAACCTCGGTGGGTTCTACCACATATCCCGAAACGATATAATATGTTCCGTCGTCGCTGAGGGTGTATTCTACACCTTGACTGTCCGTCACCGTTTCCGCAGAAACACTAAACATCGACATCGGAACAAGCGGCAAAATCATTACTGCCGCGAGAATGATTGATAAAAATCTTTTCATGGTTTTCTCCTTTTTTTATTACTTAAATATTTTCGTCATTGATGTATTTTTTTATCATGATATCACCTCGTTTGCAAATTGTCAATCTTTCAATGTAAAACCGAATCTATGCTTTTGTTGTGTATATTCTTTCAGGGGGCGGAAATAGTCCATTTGTCTTTGCTTTGAGACATTTGCAACAAAAACGGCTTTATTTTTTGTCATTTTGCGAAAAAAATCGTGTTTCGGTATGGGGTTATAGTGTCTATTTTAGAAAAAAATACAATTTGTCTGAAATGCTTGAAAAATGGCAGACTTTGTGCTAATATCTGCCTTTGAAATGTTATATTGATTTATGCATAAAATAAAGTAAGGTGAAATTGTATGGAAACGTTGATGCCAATTTCAATAACCTTGGTTTCGGGGTTATTGCTCTCGCGTCTTGTTAAAAAATTAAAACTCCCTGCCGTAACCGGTTATCTTATCGCCGGTATTCTCATCGGTCCGTATTGTCTTGGTCTGCTCGGCGACGCGATTAACGTATCGTGGCTCGGGTTCCAACACAAAGGTATCGAAGGAGATATAATCAACACCGTTTCGGCTTATACGATACTTTGCGACGTTGCGCTCGGTTTTATCGCTTTTGCAATAGGCGATGAATTCCGTATATCGTCGCTTAAAAAAATCGGCAAGCAGGCAACCGTTATCGGTATTTTCCAAGCGCTTGTCGCTACGGTTGTTGTCGACGCTGCGCTTATCGGTATCCACTTCCTTATGCCCGATAAATTCCCGATTGAAGCGGCGATTATTCTCGGCGCGGTAGCAACCGCAACCGCACCTGCCGCAACTCTTATGGTTGTACGTCAGTACAAAGCAAAAGGTAAATTGACCGACATTCTTCTTCCCGTTGTTGCAATCGACGACGCTGTCGGTTTGGTGGTTTTTGCTATTTCTTTGGGTATTGCAAAGTCCTTCGGCAGCGACAGCGGTATCAGCTTTGCTTCTGCGATTGTTGAACCTGCGCTTGAAGTCGTTTGCTCTATTCTTCTCGGTTTTATTCTCGGTGTTTTGTTCAGTCTTGCCGAAAAATACTTCAAATCGAACAGCAAACGTCTTACCCTTTCCATCACCTTCGTTTTCGTTGCGGTTGCGCTTTCGAAGCTCAAATTCGAAGTCGCAGGTGTGCACATCGGTTTCTCCTCGCTTCTCGTTTGTATGATGCTCGGCACCGTATTTTGCAATATGTGTGATTTCTCCGATGAAATCATGGGCAAGACGGACAAGTGGACCGCACCTTTGTTTGTAATCTTCTTCGTTCTTTCGGGCGCAGAATTGGAATTTTCGGTGTTCAAAGACCCCATCATCATCGCTATCGGCGCGATTTATATTCTTACCCGTGCGTTGGGTAAATACTACGGCGCAGGTTGGAGCGCGAGGTTTATGAAGTGCGACGATAATATTGTCAAATATCTAGGTATCACACTTTTCCCCCAAGCAGGTGTTGCACTCGGTATGTCGGCTATCGTTGCCAACGAATTTGCCGATGCTTCCGTCGGCAGTATCGTTCGTAATATTACCCTTTTCGCAGTTCTTGTTTATGAACTTGTCGGCCCGATGCTCACCAAAATCGCACTTACCAAAGCAGGCGATATCACTCCTCGAACTGTTATTAACCTCGGCGAGGAAGACGACGACTAAGTCGCTAACGCTCTCGACCAAAATGACAAGCATTTTGGTCGGCAACGAGGGATTTTGATGTTCGTACACTCGCGTCAAGTTCGTGCGCGTCACTCATCACCCTAAAAATCTGTGATTTTCAGGGAACTCGATTCGTTCCTTGTCCGAACTTGCGAACATCATAGGTGTTTTTTTCAAGGCACATGTCCTTGAAAAAAACGTGAATTTTATTAAAAATCGCCCAGAAGGACGCAGAACGCATAAATGCTATAAAAAATCGACATCGCTCGCAGTAGATTTCTACAGCTTCGGATGTCGATTTTTCATTCTGCATCCATTATAAGCAATTTTTGGTCGCTTCGCTCTCAATCAAAAACCATGTTTTCGATTGGTTTTTGAGAACATCGTTCGCTCGCGCCTCGCGCCTTGCATTTCTTCGAAATGCTCGACACTCGCGATGTTCATAGGTATAAAAATCGACGCACATGTCGCCGATTTTTATGTGATTTTATTGTAAAATAACGCAATTATACTTTTAAGAATCGGCATCCAAAGTGATGTCGATTTTTCATTCTGCATCCATCATAAGCAATTTTTGCGCTAATGTTCTCCAAAAATCTTGATATTGATTCGTTTCGAATTCATGTGCTGATTTGTAGGGCGGGGGTTCCACTCCCGCCGAAACGTGACAATTTTTAATGACGAAATGTCTGCAAAAAATACGTTATAAAAATTTCAAAAAACGTGCATACTAAAATAAAAAATAGGAGGGTAATTATGCACGAAAACGATACTTTAAAATTATTGCGCGAATGTGATGCAGGTGTAAAAATGGGGGTTTCTTCGATTAACGAGGTGCTTCCCGATGTCAAATCCGACGAAATGCGAAGATGCTTGACCGATTGCCGTAACCAACACGAAATTTTGCTGTCGGAAATAAAAACCAAACTCGACGAAAATTGCGACAAGGGTAAAGAACCCGCGCCTGCCGCGAAGGGTATGTCTTGGATAAAAACAAACGTAAAAATGGCGCTCGACGATTCCGACAAAACCGTCGCCGACCTAATCACCGACGGTTGCAATATGGGGGTAAAATCGCTTCACCGCTATCTAAACCAATACTCCGCCGCCGATGACGTTTCAAAGGGATTTGCAAACCGATTGATAACACTTGAAGACAACTTGGCGCATCAGATGAGAAATTATCTTTAAACTTTTTAAGGCAGAACGTGTTCAAAAAAACACGCTCTGCCTTGACTTAACGGCAAAATGAGGTATAATTATATTAAATAATGTCATTCGAGGGCAGTTTATGACATACGACGAAATACAACGCGCCAACAAACTGATTTTTGAACGCTTGGCGATTTTACTTAACAATAAACCCGATTTTGTGACAAAAGAAATGGTTGACGAATTGGTTAACGGCTTTTCGCTCTCGGTTGAAGAATCTTTTTCGCTTTTGTTGTGCGCCGCGCTTGGATTTGATACCGAAAACGAAAATGATTTCAAACTCTGGGAATCCTATTCTCCTCACATGCTTCATCATCTCGACGAAAACGACTTTACAAAAGACGAATATTATTCTTCGGTGAAACTTAACAACGGCAAAACTTGCGGTGAATGGGAACTTCGCGAGGATATAATTGCGCCTTTTACCGTTTTCGTCTGCAACGATCCGTTAACTCTCCCCGACGGCAGAATCATTCCGCAAATCGGATATTTCGATACCGAATACCGCTGTCTTTCGGTCTTGCAAAACGGGCGCGAATGGATGACTATGATGCCTAATGAACTCGTCACCCAACGGTTGCCGATTAGCAAAGCAAGGGGAAAAGTCGCTACATACGGTTTGGGACTTGGATATTTTGCAATCAAGTGTGCGTTAAAAAACACGGTTAGCAAAGTGACGGTTGTCGAACGCGACGAAAGTGTGATAAACCTTTTTAACGAACTTATTTTGCCTAATTTTGACGTAAAAGACAAAAGCGAAATAATATCCGCGGATGCCTTCGAATTTGCCGAAAAAGAGGCGCCGAAACGCAATTTTGATTATATTTTTGCGGATATTTGGCACGATCCCTCTGACGGAGTGGAAATGTACAAACGCTTTAAGGAACTTGAACACCTATGTCCAAACACCGAGTTTGATTATTGGATAGAAAAGACGTTGAAATTGTATATGTAAAAAAACAACCTTTTGACTGTGAATCGTCAAAAGGTTGTTAACTTTTATCCGTAAATTTTTGCTTTTACATATCTTTCGTTAGCAGGGAAGTTAATCGTCAAAACCTCCATACCGCCGATATTCGCGAAGTTGAATGAACCTGCGCAGGGGACACGCGCGTCGGTGATGTCGTAAGAAATGTATGTCAATACATCCCATACCATTGATTTAAGCGTTTCCTTGGGCATGTTGGTTACAACATAAGGCAAAACCGCTTTTAACAAACCGTGAAGTTGAGTAAGCGACTTTCCCTTGCAGTTGGAGGCAAACTGTGTCAACAAATCACGTTGATGCAGCGTTCTCGTAAAGTCGCCGTCATAGAAATTACGGCTTCTTGCATAACCCAACGCCGTACCGCCGTTCAAGTGAATTACGTGTGTACCATCGGTTGCCTGTTCTTGTGTAAGTCCTTGAAGTTGCTTAAAACTCTTGAAATAATTATAATTTACCGAGTTTACAGTAATATCAAAACCGCCTATAATATCAACCGCTTGCTCGAACGCGCTGATACCCACCATGAAGTAGTGGTCGATTTCGATATCGAAATTAAGTTTAATCGTCTTGATAAGCAACGAAGGACCGCCTGCCGCAAACGCAGCGTTAAGACGGTTGTTGTAATATCCGGGTATGCTGACATAAGTATCACGCATGAATGAGGTGAACACAATACGTTTTTTGATATTGTTAATCGACATCAAAATCATGGTATCACTTCGAGCATATTGTCCGCTTATCGTGTCAGCACCGATGAGCAAGATGTTAATAACGTCTTTAT
>JAGBUH010000205.1 GCA_017630915.1 Clostridia bacterium | reverse complement strand
TTATTGCCAAGCGTTACAAGATCAACGGTAGACTTTGCAGCATAGTAATGCGTTCCGTCTTTCACGGCTTCAAGAAGATAATCACTTGTACCGTACGGGATCATAGCCACACCATAGCCCTGAATAGCAACGCCGGCTTGAATACATTCGATATTTTGAACGAAGTGAATATGAGGATCGGCAGCTTCGAAAATCTTAACAGCCGTTGCCCCGCCTTCGGTCGTGAGTTGATTCGCATATTTAACTGTAATTGTAGCCATAGTTTAAACCACCTTTCTTATTATGATCCGGCTTCAACCGCAACGCAGTTTGAGAACGGCGAAGTGGAAACAACTTTGACATCACGATAAGAATAATTCCAATATCTTCCGGAAGCAACATAGGTTTCAGCGAAGCCGGTCGCAAGATCATTCTGATAAACTTGGAAATATTCCTTATCGCAAAGGATAGCTTTTACATTAGCCATAGCAAGAAGTTCTTCGTCGGTGACAAGTTCGATCATGTCAGAACCGGCGCGGATATCAGCGAATGCGTCGTTATCAAATTCCATGAAGGAATCAACAAGGATAAGCTTGCCCATGAAATCGGCGCGCTGCATATTGAAAGCCGCCGAAAGCACACCTACATCGAAAGCCGCGTTGTAGTCTGCGTCCATGAAAATGAAGAGATCTTCACGCGGTGTGTTCGTATGAACACCGGCTTCATTATACTTGTCGGTGATGAATGTAAGACGGTTAGCAAGCGCGCGAAAAGCGATAGCTGCGTCGTGATTAGCGTCTACACCAAGACCTGATCCGATCGTGTATTTATAAATTTCATTGTTGTTATAACCCTTGATAATAAGGTACTTGAACAGATTATATTCAAGATATTCGACTTTACGATAGATCGAATCGGTTATTTTTGCAATAAGTTCAAGAACACCGTCTTCGGTCGTGAAAGCACGGGCAAGGTCGTCATTTTGGATCGACATCGGAATTTCAACGTCCCAATTGATAACGTGGAAAGCTGCCTTAATATCCGGAAGCACACGGGCAAGTTCTCTTTGCGTAGCCTTTTCCGGATTAAATTCACGCGCTTTCGCCATTTCAACGAAAACTTCTTCGATCGTTTCGCCGTAGCGGATAACGCCCTTTTTCAGCGGTGCAAACGGATTGTTGAATGTTGCTGACCGTACGATAACGCCGGCGATTCTGTTTACAAGCGCGTTGACATATTGGTTTGCAAATGCCGGATAACCAAGTATCTTCATTCCGACTTCAGGAATGTCTTTAAGAGTAGTGACCGCCGGAACGGAAGTCTGATACTCAAGAGATGATTGTGAACGAATGACATTAAAAATGTCGATCGTTGACGCGTCAAGCGTCGAATATGCAATTTTTCTTGACATTTAATTTATCTTCCTTTCTTTAATTAAATTATTCTGTTTTGAAAAGGTCGTCGAAAGTGATCTTTTCTTCCGCTTCGACTTCGATTTCTGCTTCTTCCGACTTGTCAACGACTTCGTCGGTTTTTACTTCGGTAAATCTTTCACGATACTTTTTAAGAAGATCGTTATATTTATCTTCGTAAGGATCGCGTTCAACTTTCATCGAATCAAGAGTGTCCGAAACGTCTTCCAAAATAGTCAGGTCATCTGACCCTTCCGGAATAAGTTTGTTGATCGATTCAATGATTTCTTCTTTTGTTTTGATCATTGTGAATCTTTCCTTTCTTTGATTAGTGATAACGGATCATCGCCCATATAGGCATTTTGTTGATATAGTGATTCGGATTGGTGTCGTCGTCACTTGGGATCACCGGACCCATGTCCTGAAGATAGTTATACCAATACCGGGCTTGTGTTCGTCTTGCGGCTTCATGCGCATACTGCGGATTCGG
>JAGBUH010000204.1 GCA_017630915.1 Clostridia bacterium | reverse complement strand
GATTCTTCGCTGTACTCGAGGTAGGAAGCACTCGAAGCTGTGGTAGCGATAGCAAAAAGTTCTTTTTTGCCGGAAAGTTTGGCAATCAATGCACGAGCATCGCCCGAAACAACGTTGCCCTTCTTTACAGCCGCTTCTGCTTCTGCGATTGCGGCGGAAAGTGATGCGTTAGGAGTAGAAGCAACTGACGCTTTCGCGTTTGCGATAGCGGTATTCAACGCGGTAACGAGTTCGGATTTAACCGCGCTCGATTTCTTAACGACCATAATACCGTCGGTAACTTTACGGGAGCTGTATTGAGCGTAACCTGCGCTGCCCGCGGAGGTCCTTTTAAGATACATCGCGCTCGATCCGCCGCCGTCCATACGGATAACGTTTACACAGCCCTTGGAAATCATATAGTCTGCAACGTCGCGGAGGGTAACCGAGCCGCCCTCGCCGGTAGAACCGCCTTCGGTGGTAAGGAAAACGTAAGAACCGTCGGCTTTTTGACCGAATGCGGTCCAACGTGCTTGGAGAGTAACCGAGTGTGTACCGATAGCAGAATCGATACGGGTACGGTCAACACCGTCTTTTACAAGGAAACCAACGTTGGTAATAACGCTGTTTGCCTTTTCCATAACTTCTTTTGCTTCGGGGTTTGTTTCATTAACCGCGATAGCAATATCGTCGCCTGCTTTGAGGTCTTTAAGATATTTCGCGAAAGAAGAATCGGATTTTACAAAAAGTACAAACTTGTCGGATTCGATATTAGCGTTGGATTCGAACTTGGTACCATAGGTATTTTCACCGACCGATACAACCTTTGCAAAGAGAGAACTGCCGACGATGAGGTCGCTGTTGTTCATCTTTTGGCAAACAACTTCGTAACCCTTAACGGTAGTGTCAGCGATAGTACCGCAAGAGGTATCATAATAGAAAATTCTGTCGGGACCCCAAGAGTCATTTTCATATCTCTTGTTGATGTAACGAATGGGGCTGTTGGGAACTTCCTTGCCGCCGATGAACAATTTATATTCAAGACAGCTGGTAACGATGTCCATTTTGCCGTTGCTATCGAATGCAACGACTTCGCCCGAATATCCGCTGTGAGCGCAAGATACTTTGCCGTTAGAAATATTCAAACCCAAAAGGTTCGAGGTGTCCATATCAAAGAACGAGCCGTTAATAATACCTGCTACGTCGTAGCCGTATTTGGTAGTAGCAACTGAATAATAATCAGCCAATACGTTAGCGCTGCCTGCATAAGGAGCGAATACCATAGGCATATAGCCGTCAGCAGGGTTAAATTCAAGAGCAACGCCCGAAACGGTGTTGCCGTTTTGTCCGCTTTTTACGGTGAGTTTCGAATAGGAAACACCTGTATCAACCGTATGTGTACTGTTAACGGTAACGGTAGCTTTCGCAGCGTTAACGAACAAGCAAGAAGAAATAAGCATAACCGCAACTATCAAAAGCGCGGTAAGTCTTTTTGCAAACTTCATAATATATCTCCTTCAATTTTATTTTTGTATTACTTATTATACAAATATGTTCACAGTCTGTCAACATATTTGTCGTTTTCCTCTAAATTCTTTTTTGCCAATCGGGTACAATGCCGTACTCCTTCAAAATCGAATAAATTTGCGTTATCGGCAACCCAATTATATTGAAATAATCGCCTTTGAACGATTCAACGAAAAGACAAGCGCGTTCCTGAACACCATAACTTCCTGCTTTGTCCATCGGTTCTTTTGTAGCGATATAAGCGTAAATTTCTTCGTCGGTCAATGCCTTGAACTTGACTTCGGTTGAACAAAAATCGCTTTTTTCGCCCGACAAACCGACAACGGCATATCCCGTAACGACGTAATGCGCTTTGCCCGACAGCGATTTTAACATGTCGAACGCCTCTTTTTCGTCTTTTGGCTTTCCCAAAATATCATCGCCCAAACAAACAACCGTGTCCGCACCGATTACGACACAGTTGGCATCGACACGGGAACACACTTCCCTTGCCTTTGCAAGCGCGTTCAAGCGCACAAGTTCAGCAGGCGCGTATCCATCTTTAAATTCATCGGCGTTGGACGGAATTACTTCATAACTATACCCTGCCGTGTCTAAAATCTCGCGTCTGCGCGGCGATGCCGAGGCGAGAATTAACTTTTTTGTCATATATACCTACCAAAACACTTAATGAGATACCTATATTATAGTAAAAATTAAAAAAATGTAAAGAACTTTCGGCTACAAAAAACTGACTCCGCTAAAAAACGGAGTCAGTAAATCGAATTATTTTATTTTACGGTATAAGTACCGAAAGCGATACGTTTAACGAGAAGGTAGTCAGACGAATCTATCTTATTGTCGCCATTGATGTCGGCGCGATATTTTTCGTCAGCATTAAGCGTATAAGTGCCGAAACAAGCACGTTTCACAAGCAAATAGTCGAGCGAGTCAACCTTGCCGTTTCCGTTAACGTCGCCGATATCACCGGAGGAAGCATCATCGTTAACCGCACCATATACTTCAATTTCATTAAAGAATACAAAAGTACTTGCGCCAAGCGCAAATTCAATCTTTACGAACGATGCAGTGCCGATTACGTCACCGCCGATAGTAAACGCTTTATCTTTTGTGGTATTAGCGATAGCGGGAACGGTAAGTGCGGTTGCTTTACCCCAAGTTTTGCCGTCATCGGAAAGATATACTTTAACAGAAGTAGGAATACCTATACCCGAACCTTCGTTTTGAACAGCGTTAATCTTAACTTCGCTTATGTCATATCTACCGTCAAGATCAATAACAACGGTGCCCACTTTATTCGGTGCATTCGTAGCATTGAAAGCAAACCATTTATCGCCGCTGTATGCCATGGTATCTGCTGCAACACCGTCGGTAAGGTCCGTTGTATATTTGTCAGGCGCTGCAACTTCATAGTCTTTGTTCAATGCGATATTCGTGTTTTCAACTTCGGGATCGCCGCTCGAAGTGTCATCAGAGGTATCATCAGACGTATCGTCTGAAACATCGCTTGATGTATCATCGTCATCATCTTCGGGAACAAAATCAGGGTCTGCATAAACTTCAACTTCGTTCAAGAATGTCCAAGTACCCTGAGTTTCGACAGCGAGTCGAATGTATCTTGCGGAAATGTTGTCCGTCTTAATGTACGCCCAATCGGGATATGTGCCATCGGGGATAGCAAGGGAACCGACCTCGGTGAATGTATTGCCGTCTTTGGAAGCCAAAAGCTTAATGCTCTTTGCGGCCATTATACCTGCGCTGTTATTGTTCCAAACGTGAACTCTCACGTTGGTAATACCATGAACGACTTCGTCAAGATCAACGGTAATATTGCCCACGCCATTGGGAGCGTTAATAGCGCTGCTCGCAGCACCCTTGTTGTAGTACAAACCAAACCAGTGGGAGCCCAACGACATTTCTGCACTTACGATACCGTCAGTAAGTTTTGCCGAATACGAACCAGCGGAAGAAGTTTCTGCGCCGGTGTAGGTTTTATTCAAAGCAACGTTTTCGCCTTCGGGTTGTACGGAAGATTCGCCCAAACCGGGAATACTGGATCGCTTAACAATAAGAATAGCATCTGCAACAGCACGTTGAGATTGTTGGGTGTAACCCGCGGAACCCGAACCCGCCTTATTCTTAACGTACATACCGCTCGATCCGCCGCCGTCCATACGGATAACGTTGGTACAGCCCTGCGAAATGAAGTAGTCAGCTGCATCGCGAAGAGTCAAAGAACCGTCAGCACCGGTAGATACACCTTCGGTAGTGAGGAAGATATAGGTACCGTCGGGTTTTTGACCGAATACGGTTTGGCGGTGTTGCATGGTAACGCCGTGACCGCCGATTTCGGATTGAATACGGGTTTGGTCAACGCCGTTCTTAACAAGCCAACCTACGTTGGTGATAGTGCTGAGCGCATTTTCCATAGCAGGTCTTGCAGCAGCATTGGTTTCGTTGACTTGAATAGAAATATCGTCGCCTGCTTTGAGGTTTTTAAGCGAGGTTGCGAAGTTAGAAGAGGATTTTACATAAAGAACGAATTTGTCAGATTGGATATTTTCGTTGGTTTCGAATGTGGTAGCGTAGGCGTTTGCTTTGACTTCGAGTACTTTACCGGTAAGTGTCTTGCCGACCTTGATGTCGGTGCCGTTCATCTTTTGGCAAACGATTTCATAACCCGCTTCCAAAGTATCGGTATAAGTACCGCAAGAAGTATCGTAGTAGTAAACCGCGTTGGGTGCTACGTCTTTATAGTTCTTGTACTGCTTGTTGATACAGTAAATAGCGTTGGGAAGTTCTTCGCCCTTAACGAACAACTTGAATTCAAGTTTACTCCAAACCGATTGCATATTACCGTTTTTGTCGAACGCAACAACTTCTCTGTTGTATTGGTCAACGTGAGCACAGGTAAGGCGACCGTTGGAAATGTTAGCGTAGTCAAGTCCGCCCTTGCTGAGAGTGAAGTACGAACCGTTCACCGCGCCTGCAACGTCATAGCCGTATTTTGCGCTGGTAGCAACGTCATATTGAGTCTTCAACTGACTTACGCTACCCGCATAAGCAACAAACGACATCGGAATAAAGCCGTCTTTGGGATTAAATTCCATAGCAACACCGCTAACGGTATTGCCGTTTTGACCGCTGGTCAT